>JBFFCR010000242.1:0-6202 GCA_041559855.1 Anaerolineae bacterium
GCCAAGGAGCGACTCTATTTCCTATACACCTTCCGGCGCACGCTGTATGGTGAGAGCTCGGTCCGCGAGCCGTCCCGCTTCCTGCGCGATGTCCCAGCGCATCTGGTAAGACAGCCGGAGAGCAAGCAGACGGCCCGCCAGGAGAGTCTGGGCCTGGGAGCGGGACGTTACCTGGGCCGGACGGATAGGGGGACCACCCTGGTTTCGCCTGGTCCGAGTTCACGGCTCTCTCGCACGTCGCCTTCCACTGCCAAGCCCAGCGCTCCGCATTTCGAGACTGGCGATGAGGTCCTGCACAAAGTTTTCGGGCCGGGGATTGTCATTGAGAGCAAGCCGGCAGGGAATGATGAGCAGGTCACAGTGGCATTTGCCGGCGTAGGGCTGAAGCGACTGATGGCCGGGCTGGCGCCCATGGAAAAGAAAGAGAGAGCGGAATAGGGCGGCAGTCAGCTCAGATCGTATGCCAGGAACAGGGCAGTGACCGGCCCCTCGCGTCCGGGCGGATGGTAGGCGTCGAAAAACCCGCTTACGCGGAACCCGGCCTTCAGATACACCAGCAAAATCGGATTGGTTACAGGCGCCTCAGCCAAGAGGGTGTGCAACTGCTGCTCGCGTGCGTGGGCGATGGCCTGGCCCACCAGCCGAGTTGCGATACCCCACCGGCGGTAGCCGGGCCGGACAAAGACCTGGTCAATGTTGGCTGCATATCTCCACGGCCGGTAGTCTACGCAAGCAATGCCCACCAACTCGTCCCGATCCCACGCTAGCAGCGCCTTGTGCTCTGGCTTGGTGATGTACTCCAGGCAGACATCGCCAACCTCGCCGTAGCGCTGGTTGAGCGCGACAACCCTTGGATAATCGTCAGGCGTGGCCGAGCGGTAGACTATGGCACGGGCCCGGCGCCAATCGCGCAGCGCTTGCAGGTGTGTTCGGAAGGCAATCTGGTCATCTGGCGGTATGTCGCTTGGGTGAAAGGTCTCGACTGCTTGTGCATCGTCGCCTGCCTGTAGCTCACCGCCAACGGGATGGGCCGAGTAGAGGATCAGAACACCGGTCTGGGGCTCTTCGCCGAAGGAGTACACGCCCAGGAGCTCGTCGATCTCGATCTTTAGCCCTGTTTCCTCCTCCATCTCTCGCACGGCGGCGTCCTCGGCCATCTCATCCGCTTCGACATAGCCGGATGGCAGGCTCCAGAGGCCAACCTTGGGCTCCACGCCCCGCTGCACCAACACCACCTGCCCGTCCTTCTCGACCAGAGCGCCGGCGCCCACAACGGGGTTGAAATAGAACACAAAGCCGCAGGCAGGGCAGACCGGACGTTGCCGGTCACCCGTCGAACGCCATTCTAACCTCGTTGCGCATTTGGGACAGTAGTGTACGTCCATGAGCATTACACCTGCAAAGGAAATCGGCCCGCCAGGCAACGGGCCGATCTTGGCGGTGACTGCATCCAGAATTGAGATCGGCTCAAAGCGCTGTGGTGCCGCCTAGCTCAGGAGAAGAGCCAGTGCGATCAACAGCACCAGGAGAACGGCCGCTGTGATCGCGATACGCCTCAGGTCCTCGATGACATAGTGATATTCTTTGGCGAAATCGACCTTGGTCGCATCCTCCGAAGCCAGCACCGGGCTCGGCTTCGCGATGCGCACTGGTTGGGCTACTCTGCGGGTTTGCCGGCGGGCTCGCCGTGATTTCTTGGCCATGCTTTCGAAATTCCTCTCTATGAATTTGACGTCACGCCTCACCATCCAGTGGGGTGTGATGTCCAGTTCTCCTCTTACTGCAGCTCTGCAACAACCACGATGCGGTGCGTGTCAACCATGTACGGGTAGCAGGAGATAAGGGTCGCAACCGGCTTGGTTGTCTGCGCCAGTACGCTCACCTCATCCTCATCCACGATCTGCTTGGCTTTGACAATGTAGCGATAGGCTTGCTCCCCAGCATACACGATCACCTCGTCCCCCAGCTCAAGATCAGGCAGGTGGCGAAAGATCTCGCCATAGATGTCGTCGTGAGCCGACAGCACCATGTTGCCCCGTTCGCCGGGATCGATGCCGTTGAGGTAGTGTCCAACCCCAAGCTTGAGCTGTTCCGGGGTATCTCCCTCCACCACGAGGGCATCCACCTCGATCGCGGGAATCACAATGCGCGTCGGCGCTTGTGGGCCTGGCGTGGGGATGGGGACGGCAAGGGGCGCTTCTCCTTCAATCAGGCCGCGCAGATGTGTGGGGATGGTGCCCGGTTCATCAGGCGGCGCATGCCCTCCTGGCAGGACTCCTCCCGCCAGAGATGTCGGGATGGCCGTCACGGTTAGGGGCAAGTTGCCCGCTTCTGCATAGTCGTCGTTCAGCGCGCGAATGTTCAGGAATGAAACGATCAATATGGCGACCAGCCCAAGCAAGGCACCGACTTCCAAGACCAACAGCATTCTGTCGCGAAGACGCCCCAGACGCGTGCGAGGCTGGCGCTCTTTCTTTCTCTTCTTCCGACCCCTGCGACCGATGGGCTCCACTTCAAATGGACGTCCCAAGGGTCCGGTAGGTCCAGGCGTCAAGCGGCTTCTACCGGTATCGGTTGGTAGGCCAGTAAGGTCCTCGTGTGGCAGGGCAGCTTGCGCTGGCAGACGGCCGATCTCGGCAAGGCGCCGCACTCGATCGGCGCGAGCCTCCCGACGTCTGACGATCAGGAGCTGCTCGAGTTCTTCTATTGTCAGATCATCCACTACCCGGCGATCGGGCATAGTCCCAATCCTTGCTCGTTTCAAGGCTGCGCGCCAAGCTGCTGTCCGGCAGACTTGCCGTGGTCAGTGTGCCGCAATGGCTCGCTGTGGACCGCCAGATCCACTGCCAACGCGGCAGGAGCTGACCACGATGTACTGATAGCGTAAAGATTATACCCCACTGCGGGTTCCTGGTCAAAATCCGCGGATTGCCTCGAGTGCATCCCCAATCTGTAGAGTTGCATGACAAAGCCAACGCAGACCTCACCCGCCAACGGGGCAATGCAAAGGGGAGCCGTCCGAGGACGGCTCCCCCACGCGCGCAAGTACAGAGCGAAAGGTTAGGGCAGAGTGCCGACCACGTCGAACGTGTCGATGATTTGGCCTAGCGCATCTACATCCCTATCGTTGACGATCTGGGTTACAACCCACACCATGAACGAACCATCCTCGGGCACAGCGGCGATGTTGGCGATGGTGCTCATCGCACTCCCGCACTCGAGGTACAGATCATAGTACCCAACATAGACGCCATCATCATACTCGTAGCGCCCATCAAGCGTGCAATCACCGGAAAAACCAACTGCGTCGAGAAAGCTGTTCACATCGTATTCCGCCGCAAGCACCCTGGATGCTCCAAAGAACATGCCGGGCGTGTCATAGGTATCCTGAAAGCCCGCGAGATCGCTCGAAGCGGAAACAGCCAGCCCGATCTGCTCCCCGTCCGATACCCACGCGCTCCCGTCGACATCATTCCATTCCAGCGGAACCTCGACCTGTATTGCCCCCGAATCGTCGGTAATCATCATGTAGCCGGAGTAGGTCAAAGTATCAGGCTCGCCCGACACTGAGGCTGGGGTGGGCACAACCGGGACCGATACCACCTCGAGTTCGCGTCCGTTGAGTTGCCCTTCAAGCCTCTCACCCGTTTCGTAGCGCAGCACGTCGACGGTGAGGGTGTCGTCGGCGTTGTGACTGCGCAAGATGTCGCAATAGTCGGACATGGTGCCGTCCGTGGCAAGGGCCAAGCCCTCAAGCCTGAGGATGATGTCCCCGCCCCTGATGCCAGCATTGTCGGCAGGTGAGCCCGACTCGACCGATGAGACCCAGATGCCTGAGAGGCCCTGTCCGTCGCTCACTGCGGTGCCATTTACCCCAATGGAGTGCACATCCTGCCCCTCCTGCAATTGGTCGATTACTTTGAGCGCTTCATCGCGCGCGATGGCGAAATACTGGGTGACGCCAGAGGCGCTGGCATAGTGAACGGCAACCACCTTCCCGTCTTGAGTGACAAGGGGTCCCCCAGAATTGCCCGGGTTGGTGCTTGCATCGTGCTGGATGACAGTGTCTACCGAGGCCCAGCTTGTCTCGCCATCTGCGTGCTCCTTGGCGACGATGCCGCGGGTTAGCGTGTACTCGGGATCGCCCAGGGGAAAGCCAGCCGCATAGATGTCGAGCCCTGCGGTTATTGGACCGTCGTACCACTCTAGATACGCGAACCCATCACCATCGATATCAATAAGGGCCAGATCGGAGCACTCGGAGACGGCCAAAACCTTGGCGTTGCGGGACTCGCCCTCTCCGCCGACCCACACCTGAAGGAATGCTGCGCCGGTGACGACGTGATTGTTGGTCACCGCGATGCCCGACTCGTCAATGATAAAGCCGGACCCCCTGCCTGCCACGTTCATCTGGAGGCCGGCCCCGGGCTCGACGAAACTGCCCTGGGCTTCGATCTGGATGATGGCGCTCTTGACGCCTTCCAGCGACGACACAGCCCCGTCAGGCGCCGCGGTGGGCTCTGGGGGTTCCGTAGGAGATGGGGCATCGGTAGGAACCGGGCCCTCGGTGGGCGATGGCTCACCACCACAGCCTGCAAGAACCAGAACAACAATCAATAGCAAGATCCACATAGATCTGGAGCGGTTGGCTTCCATGACTTTCCTCCTCAATCGACATTCGCCGCGGACACCAGGTGGAATTCGGGGTGCCTCACGTCCTAGTACGGCACCCCAGCCTCCGACTCTGGCAGGCTAATAAGGGATTGCTCTGCGGCACAGGTTTTCTCAGTAGTCCTGGGGGTGAGAAATTTTGGTTGGCGCTCAAGTGAAGCCATTATATCCCATGCATCTGGTCCTGTCAAGAAGAGGTGAGGGGCCATCCAGGGTAGTCGCATTTGAATTGAATCCCAAAGGGGCCAGACTACGGCAAGGCCAACGCCCGCCACCGTGCAAGCAGATACACTCGGTATCTGGCGTTTGTCAAGCGACAATGCTGGCGGCAATGGGATCCATCGGGGATGCTGCAAAGCGACTGTGGCCCCGTGCTCGTGCTTGTGCAGCGACGGCTCTGCTCACCTTACTGCTTTGTGGCGGGCCAAGGGCGGCTATGATCAGCCTGGCCCAATCCCCGAAGGACTGGGCCAGGCTCCTTCTTTACTCCTCCGGCGTTGCCTCTGGTGTCGGCGGCACCTCCAGGAAGTCCTGGCGGGTGCTCTCGATGAGGCTTTGCACGGTGTACTCGCTCACCCGTACATAGTAGGGCGACTCTGAGGAGCTAACCACATAGCCTTCATTCTCTACATCCTGAGCGCCCACGCGCAAGGTGTAGAGCTTGGACCCCTCCTCCTCGCTCTGGGTACGTAGCGTCACAACGGCGGTGGGTTCGTCCATCCCGTACTCCGGCTTCTCCTCGGTGCCCAGAGGACGGATCATCGACACCGAAGAGACACGGGTAAGCAGAGTGGTGACGGCCTCTGGATTCAGGGTCTCCTCCGGGGTTATGTCGGTCAAAGACCACACTTCCTGCGCTGGCATCAATTCGCCACCTGACACAAACCGGATGAACTTGAACACCCCGTTATCGTTCTCCAGAGTCAGGCCCATCACCTGATCTGAGGGAACGGAAAAGTAGACACGGTCAGCCCAGTCGGTCGGTAGCACGCCCACATCGTACATGGTCAGGTCCGAGGTCAGGTAGACTTTGTCCTGCCCGCCAGCGCGGACATGAATAGTGCCATAGCTGGGCGAGGTGCCGACGTACAAGGTGTAGAGGGTTCCGTCGTCAAGGTGGAACTCTACCCTGCGCTCAAAGGCGTTGTCGGCCACCCCTAGGCGCTCGTGGCTGCTGCTGGTCTCGGTCACCGCTTGGCCGGTCTGCAGGCCCGCGATCTTGGTCAGCAGGGAATCCATGTTCTCTCCCTGAACGGGATAGTCGTCGGCCTCGGGCAGGACCCAGCGGGCTCCTTCTTTCGCCATCTCGATCCGGGCGCCATCTGCGCCAGTGATAGTTACGCTGACGACCCGGTTCGTTTCGAGGTCGGGGAACAGGCTCTGGCCTTCCCCCGTAGTGGTGGATTGGGGCCACAGGAGCACGGTCGCCAGCGCCAGTTGAAGTACCAGGACTATGATCAGAATCCGGTTCAGCTTATTCATGGGACCCTCCCGATCCTTCTCCTGATGGTTGGGCCTGGGACTCTGGTCC
>JBFFCR010000243.1:0-6201 GCA_041559855.1 Anaerolineae bacterium
ACCGCGAGCCCACGCTCGAGGCGGTCCGTCTGCAGTTCGAAGGGGACGGAACTCATGACATCGAATTCCGACTGAGAACCAAGCGTCACGGGTATCGCTGGTTTCTCGCCCGAGGAGCGATCGCGAGGGACGAAGCTGGAAGACCGATCCGGATGGCCGGCTCGATCCAGGGAGCTGACGCCGTTGGATCAGCAGGCTGCTCCTCCACGAATCCGCCTTATCCCAACTCCACCTCGGCGCTCAGGGTTCCAGCGCGTTCGTGCCGGGCGGTGAGCTTGACCATACCTCCTTGGGGCGCGTGCACCACCCATTCCACCTTGGCGCGTTCGTCGGTGGGGTCGGAGGGGCTGAAACCACCCGGGCTGGAGGGTTTGTAGGCACGCCCCTCGAGCTGTCCCAGTTCTTCCCTGGGCTTGCCAGCTTCGAGCGTTCCGCCCTCGGGCAGCTCGATCTCGCACACGACCCCGCGGGTGAGTTTCTTCTCCAACGCCCTCTTGGTCACATAGGTGGGCAGCCAGCCGGTGTTCTGGACCACCATGCGCACGTGATAGGTATCCTGTCCCAGAGGTTTGGCAGTGGCTTCATACAAGTCCAGGCGGGGCGAGATCAGCAGGTGCCAGACGAGCCAGTCGGCAAAGGGCGCGATCTCTTTCTCGAGCAGTTCCGGGGGCGGGTTCCTGAAGGCGTAGAGATAGTCCCACCCGCCGAGCTCCACGGAGCCCAACTGCGGGTGATCGTAGGGATACCAGTCTATGTAGCCTTTGCCCCCCAGCACGTCGTCGCTCCATTTGAGCATCTTCAAGTCATCCTCCAGGGGATGCTCGCGGCTCCACTCGATAAAGTTGGCGCCCTCGATGCCGGCCTGCCGTTGCGGGCTCCAGATCTCTACCACCCAGGCGAATCCGCCCATCTGGTCGTACAGCCAGTCATTGAACGTGCCGGTGATGACCTTGCGGGGATGGTAGCGAAAGTCGTGGTACACAGAGATGGCCGGGTAGCCGGTGATCTCGGTGCCCTTCTGCCCGATCTTTTCATAGGTCCAGAGATCCTCGGCAGGCAGGGCCTCGTCGCTCTGATCGCCATAGGGCCGCAGCAGCACACCACTCCAGGTGTGAAAGGCCGCGCCGCCAGTGATGTTGGGGTGGTCGGCGATAAAGCGGGCCACAGCATGGATCTCGGGTTCTGATGTGGGATAGGCTCCGGCCCCCCGCTGCTCGTGCTCTTGGCGCCAGTTCACAGGAAAGTTGCGGTTGAGGTCCAGGCCTTCCTTGATGGGCTGGAGCTCTATCAGAGCACCATCATAGTCCTCGATCCGCCCCTCGGGAAGCAGGCGGTAGTACTGCCCCTCAGTCTCTGTCGGATCTCGTCTGACGAGCAGGCGCGGATCCTCGGGACACGCCTTCCAGGGGCCATTCGGGTCCAGAATGCGCATCGACAACATGCGCCCGTCGCCGTCCATGTCCTCCCTGATCAGGCCGCCGATCGGTTCCTCATCGTAGGGGTAGGGGCGCGTACTGGAGCGAATTAGCTTGGGCTTGTCAGCAAGGGCCAGCTCGGCGCCATCAGGATTCACCCGCGGGCAGATGTAGAATGCACGGGTGTCCATACAGCGGGTGACCTCGGGCTTGGCGCCGTAGCCGTTCACCAGATGATGAATGAGGTACAGGCAGGTGCTAGACGGCGAGAGCTCGGATGCGTGGATGTTGCCATCCACCCAGAAGGCGGGCTTGGTGCTGCCATCGCCCGTCTCGAAATTGGTGACGGTGGCAACCCAGATGTCGCGCCCCTCGTAGCTCTGCCCAATGCTCTCCAGGCGAACGAGATGCGGAGCCTCCTCTGCATAGGCTTGCAGGATGCGGGCAAGATCCTCGTATCGATAGTAGGTATCGAAGCGAACCTCTGGCATGGTTTCTCTCCTTCTTTGAATCCCGGCGCAGGCCATTCCCCACGCTTGGTGCGGGCTGACTGGGGGATAGTATAACTGAAAACACGTGGAAGGGCAATACAGCGACGCCAATCCTATAGGGCTGCTCCAAAGTCGCAACTCCGCACAAGCTCCCTCCGGACAACAGTCCGGCGGAGGCCAGAAGCTCGCGCGAACTGGCAGAACGCTCGCGTTGTCGGCCTGCCGCGGATTGTAATCCGCGGTGAGCACAAGGTGCTAGTGCGCCTCTACTCGGCCGTCAAGGGAGAATGCAAGAGCAGTGGTTAATCCTGTTTGTTGCGGATCGCCTCAGGGCAGGGAGACCACTGCTGAGACGGCGCAGCGAAAGCCGCCCGAGTTATTCGACACACCAGAGGAAGGAAACATCATTGTGCGGCGGGCAGAGCGCAGGTAACTGGCAAAGTAGTAGCATGAGCCGCCGCGCATCACGTGGGCCTTGCCCGAATCGGGCCCCTGGGGGTTGTGCACCGGCGAACGGGCATAGTAGCCGGCATCGTACCAATCGGCGACCCACTCCCAGGCATTGCCTGCCATGTCCAGCGCACCGCACCAACTCGCCCCGGACTCAAAGCTGCCCACGGGCGCAGGCCTGTTGTACCCGTCGTCGTACCCTGGATCTCGCCATTCATAGGTGCAGTTCGCGTCGCAATAGTTCAAGCGTGTGGGCTCAAAGGCGTCGCCCCACGGATAGATGTTCCCCTCCGGCCCGCGTGCGGCGTACTCCCACTCGGCTTCGGTGGGCAGGCGCGCCCCGGCCCACTCGCAATAGGCCTGAGCATGGGACCAATCTACACAGGCCGCTGGCTGGTCATCGCGTTTGGGATCCAGGCCAGCTTCACAATGCACCTTGGCACAGTGCCCGCTTGCCACGCATTGGCGGTACTGGGCCTTGGTGACTTCGGTGCGGTCAATCCAAAAGGCATCCAGTGTGACCGGATGCTCGGGAGACTCGTTCTCGAACCAGGCCCGGAGACATTCGCCGCTTCCCGAGTTACGCTGGCACGTTTCCAGAGTAGCGTCAATGTCAGCCTGGGTGCTGCCCATGAGAAACTCGCCTGGCGGCACATGGACCATGACCATGCCATCCGCTGGGCGGACCCAGGTGTCCCCCAGGGTAGCGGGTGCAGAAGGCGTCGCGACACCGGTGATCGTCAGAACAGGTTCAGCCGCGGGCTCGGTTCCCATGCAGCCGCTGAGCACGAGTGCCCCAAACAGAATGGTCGCGATTGTCCTGTAGCGGTCCGACACGCTTCTTCCCCCCCCTGTGAGGTAAACTCGCCAGGGCCGCCGCGCGTTCAGGCTGGAGCAGGGCACTCGCCTCTCGTCAGGGATCAGATGCATAGGAGTACGCGGCAAAGCCCTGCCGGAATGTGCGCTCCCTCACTTGTCTACCCCTTCCTTTTGGAGTATAATGGCGGACGGCGCGGGTCCGCAGAGCGATTCCTATCTCTTGTCTTCTGCGGCTATGATGCGCCGGGGTCAAGTAACTTGACTCCCCAGGAGATGTTGATGCCTGACTTGATAAGCATTCTCATGTTCATTTTGGCGCTGATCGTATCGATCAGCGTGCACGAGTTCTCCCATGCCTGGTCGGCCTATGAGTTAGGAGATCCGACGGCCCGCAACCTGGGCCGCCTGACACTTAACCCGATCAAGCACCTGGACCCCCTTGGGGCGTTGATGCTCGTCTTCATGACGATTAGCGGCTGGGGGATCGGCTGGGGCAAGCCCGTGCCGGTGAATCCTTACAACCTGCGGACCCATCCCCGGATCGGTATGGGGCTGACGTCCGTGGCTGGTCCCTTCTCCAACCTGGTACTGGCTGCGCTATTCGCCATTCCGCTGCGGCTAGGCTGGGTTGGGTCTGGCTTGCTGGGGATGTTCTTGTATGTCATGGTCATCGTCAACGTCAGCCTGGCGCTTTTCAACCTGATCCCGTTGCCGCCCCTGGATGGATTCAGCGTGGTGCAGGGCATCCTGGCGAGCTTTCGAACCCGCTGGGCATATGAATGGGGCGACAAGCTGGACAAGCTGGTCCCATTCGGCCCCGTCTTGCTGTTGGGCCTGTTGTCTCTGGGTTGGTTCACCGGGTTCAGTCCGTTGAGTTGGCTCCTGGGACCGCCACTGAACGCCATCATAGGGCTGCTCTTAGGCTAGGCAGGCGTGTCGGCACTCTATCGTGTACAGCAGTTCGTCCGGGCCGCGGGGTCCTGGTTCCGGCCCGGGGAGGGTGACAGCGAATTTCTGGCCCGGTACCTGCCACCAGCGGCGATCAAGCTATTTCAGGGAATGTCGCGCTACGATCAGCAGCACGCCCTGAATGTGTGCCGCACACTGGAGCAGCGAGGGCATACCGAGCGCGATCTGTTGGCTGCCGCCCTCTTGCATGATGTGGGCAAGAGCGCAACGCCAGGAGCCAGGATGCGGTTGTGGCACCGGGTGGCGGTGGTGTTGATCCAGCTCGTCTCGCCAGGCCTGTTGGGCCGGCTGGCGAAGGACGAGCAGGGAAGCTGGCGACGGCTGTTCTACGTGCAGTTGCATCACGCCGCCATCGGCGCAGAGGCAGCCAGGCTGGCAGGTTGTTCGGCAACGACTGTGGACCTGATCAACCGCCACGAGGACGCCCTTGACCAGACACCCGATCCATTGCTGGCGGCGTTGCAGGCCGCCGATTGTCAGAACTAGCGCATGGGTCCGGGCCTGTGCCAAAGCGGGGCCGCAGCCCTGTGACCGGATCTGAGGAGAGGATATGAGCAAACCGAAACCTCGTGTGACCATTGTCGGCCTGGGCTTGATCGGGAGTTCCATCGGTCTTGCCCTGCGGAAGGCGGGCATGACCTCGGCCATCATCGGGCACGATCCAGGCCAGGGCGTGGCCAATGAAGCGAAACGGATCGGCGCGGTGGACAAAGCGGACTGGAATCTGATCTCTGCCTGTGAGAAATCAGATCTTGTTATCCTTGCAGCACCCATAAGGGGCATCGAAGAGTCGCTAAAGGTTCTCGGACCCAATCTGCGGCCCGGTAGCGTCGTCCTGGACACGGCTTCGATCAAGGAACCGGTCATGGCCTGGGCGGCTGCCAGCCTGCCTGAGCATGTGCACTTTGTCGGGGGCAACCCGATCCCGAACAGGGCGCTCCGCGGGAAATGGGGAGTGGAAAGCGCGCGAGCCGATCTGTTCGAGGGCGGCATCTTTTGCCTGGTGTCTGCTCCCACAGCGAATGCCGAGGCAATCCAGCTAGTCTCTGGCATGGCATCCTTTCTCGGCATGAAGCCCCTTTACATGGATGCAGCGGAGCACGATGGCCTGCTGGCTGCGGTAGAGCACCTCCCGACCCTTCTCTCCCTAGCAATGCTGGAGACGGTCATCGACCAACCGGCATGGTGCGAACTGCGCAAGGTGGCGGGCCCGGCCTTCGAGTCCAGTACCGTGTTGGTGACGGCCAATTCGGTCGCCCACAGCGATCTGAGCGTGCTGAACAAGGACAACGTGGTGCGTTGGATAGATGAGCTGTCCGCATCCTTGGCCTCGCTTCGCGAGGTCCTGTCTGCGGGAGACGTCGATCCACTGGACGACCGGCTCTTGCATGCTCTTGAGGAAAGACAAAAGTGGCTGCACGATCGCGGTGAGGGTCTGTGGTTCGAGGGCCCCGAGACAGAGATGCCCACTCGCACCACTCTGACCGAGGCTCTGCTAGGTTCCTTCTGGCGCCGGAAGCCCAAGAAAGAGTCCTGAGAGAGGTTCGAGCATCGTGCACGACGCGCACAGAGGTCACCCTCCGTGCCTGCGACAGACCGAATCACAACGTGGATCTGGAGTGAGAGAATGCCCAGCATTTCGCTAGTCATGCCAGCCTACAACGAGGCCGACAACATTGAACCGATGGTCGCCGAGGCCACCCCGGCCCTGGAGGCGAACTGCGACAACTATGAGATTATTGTCGTTGACGACGGCAGCAGCGACGGGACAGCCGACGTGACCCGTCGCGTGATCGAAACGCATCCTCATGTTCGACTCGTCGAGCACCCGGTCAACAAGGGGTTCGGGGCAGCGGTCTTTAGTGGCTTTACCAGCGCCAAGATGGACTGGATCTTTTACACGGATGCCGACCGCCAGTTCGTCCTGAGCGAGCTAGAGCGGTTTACTCCTCACATGGACGATGCCGACCTGATCGCCGGGTACCGCGCCCCTCGCCGGGATCCATTCATGCGCGTCTTTTATGGCAAAGGATGGAGTGCCCTGTGCACGCTCATCT
>JBFFCR010000244.1:0-6184 GCA_041559855.1 Anaerolineae bacterium
ACATCCACCATCTGCCCCGGTGGCGGGTACTGGGCGGCCAATCGTTTCTTGGCCCTGCCGCCCAGCAACCAGATCGCTCCGGCGATGAAGGCCAGTACTACTGCGATGGCACCGATGATAGTGCTGGCTGTCATGTTCGCCTCCTTTTGCCGTCTTCTAGCACTACTTCCGCGCATGGAGCAGCCTGGGATGCCGGCTACAGTCTGACCGGGCATCCCAGGTCCGCATCCGTTGCTTTGTAGGCACAGCTTACTGCGACCGGCGCCGCTTCTGCATGGCTACCCAGATGCCCCAGGCGACCCCGAGCCCAACGCTCACGATGACCACGAAGGGGATAAAGGTCCCAATCGGATCTGCCCCCGAGAGCACGATGAACAGGTACATGCCACCCCAGGCGGCTGCCCACAAGATGCCCAGGCCGAGCGGCTTCCATGCTTGCCCCACGGCCTCGCGACCGGTGACAATCGAGTCCTTGGTACCGGGGGGGGTCGGACTGTAGGCCTTCACCACGAGGGTGTGCAGGCTCACGATCACCAACAGCAGCCCCACGCAGACCTGGCTGGCCATCCACCAGCCGGGGACTGCCAGCTCGCCGTGCGTCTTCCAGGTCACCGAGACGTATATGGCCAGCACAAAGAGCCCGATGTACAGGATCAGGGCAACCCCCTCCAGGACCAGCATCAGCGTATGAGCTATCCGAATTGACCTTGGCTGCTGCTCTATGTACCGGTCCAGCTCTGACCCGGTCTCCTCTGTCGACTCTTCCACCGCAGTTTCCTGCTGGACGTCTGAAACTTCCGACATTTCGCACCTCCTCCTTGTTCCCGGGAACCGTTCCGCTCGCTATGCCGATTGACCCAAGCCCGTGTCACCTGGCAAGGGAGCCGGTTCGGCGTTGGCCCCTCTCGGGTTCACCGACAGCAACGGTAGCCCCAGATCGCGCAGCCGCGCGATCAGCCCGTAGAGGGCAGACTGGTCCAGGACGTGGCCCACCAGCACTGTTTCGCCTTCCCCGGTGTGCGTGATGGCCAATCCCTCGAGCCATTCTGACCAACGCTCGTCGATCTGACCCTTCACCCGAATCTCTACCTGCTGCATCGCCAGTCTCCCATCGCATCCAGGTCTGGCAGGCTCCGCCAGGGACCTGCCAGACCTCGAAGTACCTTTCCTACCGAGACCGGAAGAAGCGCCTGTATAGGTCTGAGATGATGGCGATGATCACGCCCACGCCGACCACTGCGGTCACGACCGCTACGAGAGGTATCAGCATGGCCCAGTTCTCTGTCCAGAGGCCGTAGGCAAACGCGCCCCAGAATGCACCCACAATCAAGATGGTGACGGCGAGGCCCAGGCCCGTGCCCACAGCCTTGGAGCCTGTGACAAACTCCTTCGGGCCACCCGGCACGATAACGGGGGGGAATGCCCCCAGCCCGGCGGCGTGGATGCCGAAGAGCGCCAGCAGGACAGCCAAGATGACCGGGCACGCGAGCCACACAGCCGCGATTTCCCGCTGCACACTCCAGTTGATAGAGACATAGATCGCCCAGGCCACGTAGCCGGCAACGAGGCCCAGCCCACCCAGTTCCAGAACCTTCATCACTTTGTCAAACGTCCGCTTCGATTGCGGTTGCTGCTCCAGGTAGCGGGCCAGTTGATCCTTGGCCTCACTCCCTGCGCCTGCTTCCTGAGTCATACTCTCTGTCTTCATCGTTTGTACCCTCCTTCTGTTTTTGACTTCCTGCCCATTGTACCAGCCAACTGGGTAGAGTGTCATCCATCAAAGGATAGATCAGAGGGTAGATTCGAGGAAGGGACGGGCCTACTCGTGGCGCAACGCGGCGTTCGACTCAGACCAGGCCAAGCTCCCGGGCGCGCGCTGCCGCTTCGGTTCGCCTGCGCACGCCCAGCTTGCCGAGGATATTGTGTACGTGGCTCTTGACCGTGCCGACGGTGATGAACAGCTTTTCCGCAATCTCCCGGTTTGACAATCCCTGGACCACGAGCGCGAGCACCTCGGCCTCACGCTCGCTGAGGGGTTCGAGAAGGACAGACGGAGCAGTCAAGGAGGGCGCAGCTGGCTTTTGCTGCTGTTCTGCATAGGAGGCCAGCATGTGGTCCACAAAGGCAGGCGCGTTGCGGCGCACCCGGGGCAGCAACCCAGGGACAGCCGGCCCCTCGTCGAGAAAGGCGCGCACATAGCCCGCCGGGGCGGCAAGCTGCACGGCCTGTTCGAGGAAGGTCAGGGCCTCGGTGCCATGCCCCAGGGCCTGTTCGGCCTGCGCGCGGAGGATCCAGGTGGTGAGCAGGCTCCGTCCCAGGCCTCGTGCCCGGGCATACTGCTCGAGGCTGGCAAGGAGCGGCTGCGCCTCCTGTGGACGGTCCTGGGCCAGCAGCAGGCGGGCATAGGCGAAGTACTCCCCCTCGCGCTCGAATCGCACCGCATCGTCCGGCGACAGCTCGGCGGTCTCTGCCCAGCGCGCCGCAGCCGGAACGTCACCCATCCGCAGGGAGAAATCTGCCTCGCAGGCCGCCACGAACGCGTCGACCAGCGGCAGATTGAGCTGCGACGCCGCCTGGCTCATGCTGGTCGCGGTCACCTGGGCAGCTTCCCGGTCGCCAGACAGTGCCTGGAGCCAGGCAAGGGTAAAGGCAGCCTGCATGACGCCCGAGGACGGGCCGGCCCGCTGCGCGAGTGCCAATCCCCGGGTCAGGTGCTCGCTTGCGGCTGCCAGTTTATTGCGCTCGTAGGCGATCAGGCCCATTAAGACGAGCGTGCGGCCCGCCAGGGGAAGAGGCTCGCCGCGCGGTCCCACGGCCCCCTCGAGCGCCTGCTGACAAAGCACCAGGGCTTCTCGCGGCTCGAGTTGGAGGTGCAGCAGCCAGGCCAGGCTGGACCACGCGTCGACCGCGGTGATGGGATGGCCGTTCTCCTGGCCCAAGCGAGCCATCTCGCGGTAGGTCTGGGTTGTTGCGCGGATGTCGCCCATGCTCATCTGCGCCGAGGCCAGGTTTGCCAGGGCCGTGCCGCGGAGGCCGTACGGGTCCCCCTCCTCCAACAGCTCCAGAGCCTGGTTGGCCAGTTCAATCACCCGCGGCATCTGGTACCGCACGTGGGCGATGTTGAGCTGCAGGCAGATCACCAGCGCCCGGCTTACCGGATCGGCATCGTCCGGGAGCAGGTCTTCGGCCAGCGAGGCCCAGGTCTCGGCCCCATCCAATTGCCCCGCGGGAAGCAGGACCCACCCCTGCAAGGTGGCCAGCAGGGAGCTGTTGCGTATGCGCTCCTCCGGCAGGGCAGCGAACCAGCGGCCCGCTGTGGCAAAGCGGCCGCTGGCTATGGCTTGCCCGGCTGCCGGCCCTAGCAAGCGCTCCGCTTCGTCCCAGTCCTGCGCGGCGAGGGCGTGGCGCATGGCCCTGTCAAGGAACCCATTCTCCACATACCAGCGGGCCGCCCTCTGGTGCAAGGGCGCCAGGTCCAGGTCTGCGCGTTGTGTTCGCAGCAGGTCGCGAAAGAGACGGTGGTAGCGGTACCACTGTCGCGACTCGTCGAGGCGCACGACAAAGAGGTTGGCCTGGTCCAGTCCTGCCAGCACCTGCTGCGCGTCATCCCGACCGGTTAGGGCGTTACACAGCGGGGATGTCAGATGTTCGAGGATCGAGGTCTTGAGCAGAAAGCCCTGAAGCTCGGAACTTTGCTGCCGGAAGACCTCTTCGACCAGATAATCCAGGATGTAGCGATGGCTGCCGGCAAAAGATGCCACAAAGCTTTCAAGGTCCTCTGTGTTGCGCATCGACAGCGCAGCCAGTTGCAGCCCGGCGATCCAGCCCTCGGTGCGCCGGCCAAGCGTGGCGATATCAGAGGCCGACAGCTCGAGTCCCATCACGCGTCGCAAGAAATCTGCCGTCTCTTCCTCGGTGAACGTCAGGTCCGACTGCCGGATCTCGGCGATCTGGTCCCTGGCTCGCAGCCGTGCCAGCGGTAGGGGCGGGTCCTCGCGGGTGGCGATGACCAGGTGCGCCTGGGTCGGCAGGTGCTCCAGGAGGAAGGACAGTTGTTGGTGAATCGGCATGGTTTGGATCAGGTGGTAATCGTCGAGGACGAGGATACAGGAAGTGGGCAGGGCAGCGAGATCGTTGATCAGGCTGGTGAGCAGCGACTGCGGCGGAGGTGGCTGTGGCGCCTGCAGCATGAGCTGGGCCGTCTCGCCAATGCTGGGATCGAACTGCCGCAGGGCCGCCAGTAGATAGGCGAGGAATCGAGCCGGGTCGTTGTCTTCTTCATCCAGGGAGAGCCAGGCTGTGGGTTCGGCGACACTATCGGCCCACTCGCTCAGCAGCGTCGTCTTGCCAAAGCCGGCCGGGGCAGAGACGAGCGCCAGCCGGTGTCCCCCGCGCAGGCCTCGCTCCAGCCGCTCGATGAGACGCGGCCGCAGCACCAGGTTTGCGCGCAGGGGCGGGACATGTAGCTTGGTTGCGATCAGTGCTGTGGACATCTCGCTACTCCCCAACTGGCTCGCGGTGGACGCCTCCATTGCTTCTGATAGCAGCAACGGAGGCGCTCGCCATCGATCCTGGTCCCGTTCTTCTGCAACAAACCCGGTGGACTATGGTCTCTCCGGACACTCCTCCATGTGCTGTACTTCTGGCACTCTGCAGTGGTCAACGAGCGGGTGACCCGCGACCGGGCCAGTAGCGGGCCGCAGCATCGGCCAGAATCTCGCCGTCAAAGCGCGTGGTTATCTCTTGCAGCACAACAACGATCGCCTGCCTTATAGGTCATCCGGCTCATGCACGGATGGCGGACGTACGCCGAGGAGCAGGCTGCTCCACTCGTAGGCTTTCCAGAATCCGCGATGATTTCGATGCAGCGCCACCGGCCTGGCACTGGGGGCGCCGGACGAGGTCACAAATATCTTGTAGGTCCTGTCGTCCACGTCATCGCTATAGGGGCCCGACCGGCACTCGATCTGCAGTGGCGGCTCGGGCAGTCGGTAGTCGCTCTCCGGGGAAGTGCCGAGGAAATAGGAACGGGGAATGTGCGGGCTGTCCAGGATCTGACGCCGGATCAACTGCAACGGTCGCTTCCGCACCTGCCAGCCACGGTAGCCGTCCGCCGCCTCCTGGAGTCGCTCTCGATCGACGGCGACAGTCAGCGCCTGCTCGCCCAGCACTTGGTCTTTTGCATAGATGGAGAGGGCGACGACCATAATGGCCGCACCGCCCTGAGGTGTGTCCGCGATACGGTCCCGCAGCGTCATAAACTCCTCTATCGATTGGGGCAGCTGCCCGATTTCGACGGTTAGTAAGGTATCCACGATGTTTCGGCCTCCCGGTGTCCGTTTTATTTTGGCCGGGTTGGGGCTCGGTCTCTACTGCTTGCGCCGGCCAACCCTGGGCCTGGGCATGCCGGGGGATTATACCACTCTCCTGGAGGAAGAGCAAGCAAGCCGGCCACGGGGTGGCATACACATCTCGGTGGGATATCCCTTGTGGGGACCTGCCGAGGTGCCAACGCCTGCCGCCGGTTCTGACGAACCGGTTGGCAGGTTCCCCGCGGCCTGGAGCCTAACGCCCCCGGAGCCCCGAACTTGGTGCCGTGCTCGCTTGCTGCAGACCGGTGGCCTATGGCGACTCCGGACACTCCTCGAGGTGGAGGTAGGTCTGGCAGTCTGCAGTAGTCAACGAGCGGGTGACGCGCGACCGGGCCAGGAAACAAGCGCTTCAACGCCCATCACATAGCTGCGGAGGACGCGGCAGCAGCAGTGACAAGCTGGGTTCCGTCGGGGCTGTAGGCAAGCGGGATGGCTCGGTCAGATATTGTTGTCACCTCCTTAACCAGTGATCAGATCCCACAACTTGATCGTGCGATCCAGGGACGATGAAGCCGGGTGTTTCCCTCCGGGCTGAAGGCCAGGCCGCACGTCGTCCCAGTGTGATCGGTCAGCGTCCTGAGCAACTCTTCCGGTGAAAGATGATCATGCCCTTGCCGAAGGTTCACTTGCCCAGGTTCCTGCCCAGCGCCTCGAGTTCGTGGTCAGGTAAGCTCGTAAAGAGGGGGAGACTCCGAAGCAGTTCGGCTTTGCTCACACTTTCCTCATGGCACCCTCAAATACGAAAAGGAGCGCCACGGACCATACGGCAACTCCGCACTGGCTATCGAGCTCATCTTGGGCCTCCCTACTGC
>JBFFCR010000245.1:0-6160 GCA_041559855.1 Anaerolineae bacterium
CAAGATACCGTACTTGCCAAAGTAGACGAGCCGAATCCATCCCCAGAACGACATCCCCTCACCCCTGTGCAGGACAAAGTAGATGAACAGGGGACGCACGATCCAGCTATACACAGCCAGCGGGATTCCGAGCCGGATCAGGCGGTCGACAAAGAAGCGAACCGGTCCCTTGCGATCGTAGGAGCCCGGCACAAAGTAGGCCGAGATGAGCAAAAAGAGCCCCATGAAGTAGGCCTGGTCGACGGAGCAGATCCAGCCCCCCACGGCGGCGGTGATGTCATCTTGCCGACCGTCGTAAAAGATCCAGCCGCCGTCGCCGGCATAGATGACCATGAGGTGATGCACGATAACCAGAACAGTCAAAAAGATGCGGATGTTGTCCACAAAGAGCAAGCGGCCGCTGCCCCGAGAAGGGCCGGCTGCCGCTGTGGGTTGGCTGGCGCCAGGAGATGC
Source organism: Anaerolineae bacterium (assembly GCA_041559855.1). Classification (GTDB taxonomy): domain Bacteria; phylum Chloroflexota; class Anaerolineae; order JAAYZQ01; family JAAYZQ01; genus JBFFCR01. The sequence continues at coordinate 454 of JBFFCR010000245.1, forward strand.
GTTGACAATCGTCATCGGCGTGCTCCTTAGGGATGGGCATCCCTTGCACTCATCCTCCTCCCTCTTTGGGGGAGAAGGAATCGGTCATAGGATGTTGCGGACGAGCGGCAGCCTGCGGACGGTGTACCCAACGGCGAAGCACAGGACAACGGCCAGGGGCGCCACCATCACGAACTTGAGCACCAGGCTAACGTGCAAGCCACTCAGTGCGATCGCCAGCGGCACGATGAGCAGCGGATGCAGTACATACACTGCGTAGGAAGCGCCCGACATCGCGCGGGTCAGTTGGCCTTGCCGGTTGAGCCGGTCGCGGAACCAGGCCAGTACGGTAATGCTCATGGCCACACACATTGCCCCTTCCCACATGGAGTAGGCAAGGGATAACCAGGTCAGACCGCCAGCTGGCGCTGTACTCATCTCCCCGCTCGGCTCAAGTGCGGCCATCACCAGAAGGGGGAATAGCAACACGCCGACGAGCGCCACCCAACGCCACAGCCGGACTTGGGCAGCAGACAGCCTCGTCAACCAGTCGCCGCGATAGGCCACCAAACCCACCGCGAACATGGCGGCGTACTGTGGAAAGTGCGCCAGCTCGAGGTGCGGTGGTTCCCAGGACCAGCCTACGGGCGCCCAGATGCGGACAACGAACGTGACCAGGCCCAGGGCCAAGGCAAAGATGGCCATCGACCGGTTGCGGGGCACTCTGGGAGGCGCCGACGCCGGACGCTTTATCAGGAGCCGGCCCAGCGCATAGAGGATCGAAAAGATCAGTAGTCCTTCGACGAACCACAGCGGGCCGACGGATGCCTGGGTCAGATCCTGTGTGTTCTCGGCGGCAAACTGCCACAGCGAGCCTATATAGCCGCCGTGCAGCGCAGCCCAATAAGTGACCAGCGGGTTAATGATCAGGGCATAGAACAGCAGAGGAATGCCGAGGCGCCTGAGGCGGTCTACCAGAAAGGGACCTGCACCCTTGCGGTCAAAGGGACGGGGCGTAAAGTAGCCGGAGATCATGTAAAAGAGCCCCAACAGGAACGCGGCGCCGATGCCGAGGAGGAGCGCAGTGAGGATGGCAAATGCCGCCGGTACCTGACCCTCCTCGCCCAGGTACCAGTCGCCGATCGGGGCGCCGTAGGTGATCGCCATGTGGCCAACCACGACGAGGGTGATCAGTACAATGCGGAGGTTGTCCACATACAGTAGCCGGGCCTGGCCGGGTGCCTGTGCTTCCGGCAACGCCTGTGCCATTGTCAGCTCCATTGCGCCCAGAGTGTCGAACGCGCTACTGAACAATCGCAATTGCACGAGCATTGAACCGATTTGTCAAATTCTAACAGTTGAACATAAGGGAGTGAACCGGCGTTGTTGGCCCGGCTTTGGCAACCGGCAGAAAAGAGCCCTGAGGACTGCTGTCGGGAAGCACTTCCGCAGCTTGTCAGTTGTTCCACGGCCGAGACAAAGTTCGGCGCAGTTGCTTGCGCCAGGGCCAGGTTCGTGATAGAATTGGGCATCAGGAAACGAGGACAGTACATGAACATTGTCTACTTTGACGTTGAGACACAACACACCTTTGACGAAGTCGGCGGGCGGCACAACATACGCAAGCTGCGCCTGTCGGCAGCAGTGACCTACTCCACGGCCGCTGGAGCCTTCCGCCACTATACCGAGGACACGGTTGCCGACCTCATCGCCGAGCTCAAGGCTGCTGACCTGGTGGTGGGGTTCAACGTCCTCAGCTTTGACTATGAGGTGTTGCGGGCATATACCGCCGAAGCCCTGGAAGAGATCGAGACGGTGGATATGTTGGCCGAGATCCACAAGCGCCTGGGATTTCGAGTCAGCCTGGACAACCTGGCGTCGACCACGCTTGGAACCTCCAAGTCGGCCGACGGCCTGCAGGCCGTGCGCTGGTTCAAGCAGGGCCGTATGCAAGAGATCCTGGAATACTGCCAGCAGGACGTGGAGGTAACCCGCAAGTTGTACGAATACGGCAAGCAGAACAAGCACGTCAAATTCCGGGATCGAAACTACCGGGAAAAGAAGGTCCCCGTGAGCTGGTGATTGCGGGCCCCTGTCTGTTGACGACAGGGGGCTCATGAGAGGTGGTGCTGTACTGGCGAAACCATTCGAAGCAGCATACCTGCAACTGCTGCGATCTGGCGAGCTCGAGCGCCGGGTAGCAGAGGCATACGCCCGCCTGGAAAGTTGTGACCTCTGCGCCCGGGAGTGCGGGGTGAACCGCCGCCTGAGCGCCGAAGGCGCCGGTTGCCGTACTGGCGAGCGCGCCTTGGTCTCCAGTTACGGGCCGCACTTTGGCGAGGAGACCCCTCTTGTGGGCAGGGGCGGATCGGGCACCATATTCTTTGCGTGGTGCAATCTGCGCTGCCAGTACTGCCAGAACTATGAGATCAGCCAGGCCGGCATGGGCCACGAGGTAGAACCCGAAGAACTGGGCCGCATGATGCTCAGCTTGCAGGACCAGGGCTGCCACAACATCAATTTCGTATCGCCCAGCCACGTCGTGCCGCAGATCTTGGCAGGGCTGCTGATTGCCGCCCAGGACGGCCTGCGCCTGCCGCTGGTCTACAACACCGGCGGATTCGACTCGACAAAGACGCTGGCCTTGCTGGACGGCGTGGTGGACATCTATATGCCGGACATGAAGTACACCGACGCTGGCGTGGCCCGTCGCTATTCCGGGATCCGCGACTACCCCGCGGTCAATCAGGCGGCCGTCAAAGAGATGCACCGCCAGGTGGGCGATCTGGCAACGGATGGGCGCGGCGTTGCCCAACGGGGGTTACTGGTGCGCCACCTGGTCCTGCCTGAGGGCCTGGCCGGCACGGCAGAGATCGTCCGCTTCCTACGCGACCAGGTGTCGGCGGACACGTATATCAATGTGATGGCCCAGTACCGGCCCTGCTACCGCGCCAGCGAGCACTCGCCACTCGACCGGAGCATCACCAGCGAGGAGTACGCCGAGGCGGTACGTCTGGCACAAGAGGCCGGGCTGAGGTTGGACGAGCGCCGCCCGCGGTTGATCTGGACCTGGCGTTGAGGGCCCGAGATCCGGCCGGTTTCCAGAACCGGCCACAACAGCCTGTAGCATGTAGGGAGGACCCTTGCTTCGAGCTATTCTGAATCGCAAGCAGTCACAGCTTCTGAAGGACGAAAAGGCTGCCCTGGAGCGCCTGCAACTGGCCCTGGCCGGTTTCGAGGTGACCCAGGAGGACCAAAAGACGCTGCAAAAGTCGATCCGGCAGTTGGATGAGCTGTTCTTGCTGGTCGTCGTCGGGGAGTTCAACAGCGGCAAGTCGGCGTTTATCAACGCGCTGCTGGGTGAGCGCTTTCTGGAGGAGGGGGTGACCCCTACCACAGCCCAGATCTGCATCCTGCACCACGGCGAGTCCGCCAGCCGGGAGGTGACGGAGGACGGTGTGATCACCCTGAGCCATCCCGCGGCTTTTCTGCGGGAGATCAACATCGTCGACACGCCGGGCACCAATGCCATCATCCGCCGGCACGAGCAACTGACGCAGGAATTCGTCCCCCGCAGCGATCTCGTGATCTTTATCACCTCGGCGGACCGTCCGTTCACCGAAAGCGAGCGAGCCTTTATGGAGCGCATCCGGCAGTGGGGCAAGAAGGTGGTCATCCTGCTAAACAAGACCGACCTGCTGGAAGAGGCCGAGATCGTTCAGGTAAGAGAGTTCATCCGCCAGAATGCCCTGGCCCTGCTGGGCTTTACTCCCGAGATCTTTCCTGTGTCGGCGCGGCTGGCCCTCAAGGCCAAGCAGGCCGACACCCCTGGCGAGCGTGATGCGCTGTGGGCTGCTAGCAGCTTTCAGGAAGTCGAAACCTACATCCACACCACACTGGACGAGAAGAGCCGGGTCAAGCTCAAACTACAGAATCCCCTGGGCGTGGGAGAACGGCTAGCAGCGAGCTACCTGGGGCTGGCGCAAGGCCGGCTGGATCTGCTGAGTGAGGATCTGAAAGCCATCGAGAATATCGAGAGGCAGCTCGAGATCTATCGCAGCGACATGCAGAACGATTTCCGCTACCGCATGGCCGACATCGAGAAGGTACTCCTGGAGATGAACAACAGGGGCATGGCCTATTTCGACGAGACCCTGCGCCTGGCGCGCGTCCTGGACCTGGTAAACACCCAGCGCATCCAGCGCGTGTTTGAGCGGCAGGTGGTCGGGGACACGCCCCACGAGATCGAACAGGAGGTCAGCGCGCTGATCGACTGGCTCGTGGACAGGGATCTGCGGCAGTGGCAAGCAACGCTCGAGTATCTCGATCGCCACCGGGCCAGAGTTCGCGATCAGGAGGGGCAGATCATCGGCCAGGTGGGAGGTCCCTTTGAGTACAACCGCCGGCAATTGCTGGATTCGGTGGGAAGGGCAGCCAAAGAGGTGGTCATGACCTACGATCGCGAGGCCGAGTCCCGCAAGCTAGCGGAAGGCGTGCGCGACGCCGTGGCGGGAGTGGCCCTGCTCCAGGTCGGCGCCGTGGGATTGGGCGCCATCCTGATCGCCGTCCTGCACACAGCCCTGGCCGATTTCACCGGTGTGCTGGCGGCCGGCGCGCTGGCCGTCGTCGGCCTGCTCATCATTCCGACAAAGCGACGGCGAGCCAAGAACGACCTGCAGAACAAGCTGGAGGACCTACGTGAGCGCTTGATGGAGGCCATGAGCGCCGAGTTTGAACGGGAGCTGGACAAGAGCCTGCAGCGGTTGCGTGAGGCCATAGCCCCCTATACGCGCTTTGTCCGCGCCGAGAGAAAGACACTCACTCGCATCGCAGGTGAGCTGGACGAAATCCGCTCCTCGCTGGGCAAAATAGGAGCCGGCATCGACGAGGTGTAGATCGCCCTTCTTCCTCGAGAATGGATTGGCTGCACCTCCGGACGGGGGCTGTCCCAAAAGGCAGTCTCTGTTATGTTGAGCGAAGCGAAACATCTTGTTTCTGTGCTAATTGGACCGATTCAGAGACCTCTCAGTCGCTGCGCTCCTTCGAGGTGACACTTTTGGGACAGCCCCGAGCCACGGTTGATCTTTCATCCCTCGTGGCGCCCAGGAGAATAGATTGGCCCCACTTCCGGACAGCGTTGGGCTGTGGCCCGGCGCTAGCTGGGGTCGGCCTTTATCCCTCGTGACGCCCAGGGGACTAGATTGAATCCCCGCTCAGACAGCATTGGGATGCGGCCCAACGCGAGCGCATCACGTCTGCGCCAGGAACGCCCGCAACCGGTGCTCCACCCTCTCGAGGAAGGCGGGAGCGGCGCTGCGCCAGTCAGGGTTGGGGTCCCGCAGCACGAAATTGGCCAGATCCAGCCCTCGCCCGGCGATAAAGGTGTCGATCTGGCCGGGTATCTGCTCCGGCCAGTCACTGTGGCGGGTGTAGCCGCGCCTGAATGCCTCTCGCAGCTCTCCACACTGAGGGTGATCTTGCCAGTAGTAGAAGGTGATGGCAACATCCTGGACAGGGTAGCCCCACATCAGGTCCTCGAAATCCAGCGCGTATAGTTTGCCCCTGAACACCTTCACATTCCAGTGATGCAGATCGTAGTGCAGGACACGCAACCCACGCCGGTCCGCGTACAGTTCGTGCAGCGCATCCTCCACGCGCTCCCGGACGCGCTGAAACAGATCTCGCCTGGTAGGCGTCACACTGTCGCCATGCGCCGCGTCAAAGAGGA
>JBFFCR010000246.1:0-6147 GCA_041559855.1 Anaerolineae bacterium
CCCGATCCCGGGCGTGGGCTTTGCCATGGGCGATGTGATCATCGAGCTCCTGCTGGATGAGGGAGGAAAATCCCCCGATCTGCCAATGTCACCCAGCCAGGTGCTGGTCACGCTGTTCAACGAGGAGCTATACGGCCGGACGTTGGCATTGGCAGCCCGTTTGCGGCAGGCTGGCATCAACACCGAGCAGGTACTGGAGCCAATCCGGTTGGGTAAGCAGATCCGCTATGCAGACCGCAAAGGGATTCCCTACGTGGTGATTCTGGGCCCGGACGAGCTGGAAGCGGGCCAGGTAGTTGTGAAGGACCTGAAGACTGGCGAACAGCAGGCGTATCCAGAGAGCAAGATCACCGATATTCTGGGATCTGATTCGTGAGCAAGTCTATAGTCGCCGTGCTATACACGCGGCCCGAAACCGTCATCCAGGACTACCAGAGGCTGTTCGATCTGGCAGGCGGGGCGGACGCGCTCCAACCCGGTGCGACCACGATCCTCAAGGACAATATCACCTGGCATTTCCCCATGCCAGCCGCGAATACCACGCCCTGGCAGCTCGAGGGCACGATCATGGCCCTCCGGCAGGCTGGATTCGACGAACTGGTTTGCGTGCAGAATCAGACCGTGGTCACCAATGCCTTCAAGGGCGAAGACCTGAACGGCTATCTGCCGATCTTTGCCCACCACGAGGTGCCAGTGCTCTACAACTTTCGCCAGGAGGACATGACCTGGATCCCCTACCGGCCCAAGGCCAAGATGCTCGCCCTGGACCACATTTACCCCGAGGGGATCTACCTTCCCGACTATTTCATTGGCAGGAACATCGTGCACCTACCGACCGTCAAGACACACATGTACACCGTGACCACGGGCGCGATGAAGAACGCCTTTGGCGGCCTGCTCAACAAGTATCGACACTATACGCACACCTGGATTCACGAGACCCTTGTCGATCTGCTTGCCATCCAGAGGGAGATCCATCCCGGAATCCTGGCAGTGATGGACGGCACCACGGCAGGCAACGGGGCCGGCCCGCGGCTGATGCAGCCAGAAGTCAAGAACATCATCCTCGCCTCCTCCGATCAAGTTGCGATCGATGCAGTGGCTGCCAAGCTGATGGGCTTTGACCCAATGGGCATCAGGTATATCCGCCTGGCCCATGAGCAGGGCCTGGGCATTGGTGATCCACGCCAGATCGAGTTGGTTGGCGACGATGTCACGGGGGAGAGCTGGGGTTTTAGGGTGGGTCGCAACTCCCACAGCTTTCTGGCCTGGCTGGCATGGTACGGCCCGACGCGCGTGCTGCAGAAGCTGGTCTTGCGGACGCCCCTGGTGATCATCCCCACCCTCATCGGGGAGATCGAGCAGGATTATCTCTACTGGCCGCTCAAGTACAGGGGCATCGCCCGGCGCTGGCGTGCCAGCACTGCCTGGGGCAAGCTGTTCGATCAATACCAGGAGCAGGGGTATCTGGCAAAGTGAAGCCGGCCTGAGAGACGGAATGGCCGTGCAGGGAGGGAACCGTGACTGAGGCTCGACCCGAAGAAATCGCTCCGTGCGGGTTGTTCTGTGGCGTGTGCCGCATCCGCCACGCGACGCAGGATCACGATCTGGTCCTGCTGGAACGGCTCGCCAGGATCTATGCGCGGCGCTTCCCCGAGCTCGCCGATGCACGCACAGAGGAGCTTCTGTGCGATGGGTGCCTGTCAACCAGGCGATTCCCGTTCTGCCAGGGGTGTGCCATCCGGGATTGCACGCAGCAAAAGGGGTATGAAGGATGTGCCCAGTGCCCCGACTTTCCCTGTGCACTCATTGACGAGTTCCCGATACCTCTGGGCAAAACGGTCATGCTGCGGTCGGTCCCGTATTGGCGAACCCACGGCACGGAGCAATGGATTGCTGCTGAAAAGGAGCGCTATCGCTGTCCCCACTGCGGTCACAGGCTGTTTCGAGGGGCGCGACAGTGCGAGGGCTGCAAGGCGCCGGTGGATGTGGATTGACCAGGGTGCCGCTGGCGACTTCGACTCAATAAAACATCTCGACGCGCAGAATTCCCTCGCAGATCCTGGTGACGGCGCCGGTCATGGTGACCGAGTTGTCGCCGTGGATTGAGACCTCGATCACGCCGCCAGGCATGTGAACAGCGATCTGCGGATCGCAGAACCCCAGGCGGTGCGCTACAGCGGCGGCAGCGCAACTGCTGCTACCCGAGGCCAGCGTATAGCCAACTCCGCGCTCCCAGATCTCGATCTGGATATTTGCGCGATCCCGCACCGCCATGAACTGCACGTTCGTTCTGTTTGGAAACCTGGCATCCGTTTCGATCAGCGGGCCTAGCTCGAGTGCCTCCCGGGCCGAGATGCGGTCGCACAGGATCACACAATGGGGATTCCCGACGGTGGCTGCGCAATAGCGCAGCATACGGTCGCCGATCTCCAGGGGCTCGTCCAGGACCTCCCGCGGCGGACCCAGCACCGGGATCTGCCGGCTGTCAAAGCTGACGACACCCATTTCTACAGTGACGGCGAGCCCGCCGCCGTGCACCCGGGCGGTGACTGCGCCGCCAGGCGTCGAGATCGTAAACGGTGCTGTCCCAACCAAGCCCCGATCCCAGAGGTACCGTGAGAATATGCGCAGCCCGTTGCCGCTCTTTTCAAACTCACCGCCGTCAGGGTTGAAAAGCCTCAAACCAAAGTCACAATCAGCATGTTGGTAGGGACCTAACAGGATGCCGTCCGCTCCTACGCCATAGTGTCGGTCGCAGATGCGCTGCACCTGATCAGAGGTTAGCTCGCCGGCGGCGTCAACCGGCTCGATCACAATATAGTCGTTCCCCAGGGCATGGTACTTGGCAAACCTCATCCGATCTCCAGAAGGCGACTGCTCGCCCAGGTGCATGGCATTCCTCAGGCCGGCGCGATTCAACGTAGACCCTCTTCTCATTACGGCAGCCGGTGACCCCTGGCGCAAGTATATCACGCGGCAAGTTGCCTGTCAAAAAAGCCCCCATCGGGCTGTGCTGCACAGGGCTGTTGTAGAGTCACTTGACGCCCAATTCCCTGTCCCTGCGGCTCTCGCCGACGAGAGCCGCAATCTCCTTTTGACCAGGTGGTGGTTGCCGCGCCGCCTGTGGCGGCTGGCAACGACGAGCTTGCTCCTCCCCACTGTCCTGCGCACAAAGCATTGCCAACCTTGCGTTTGTGTTGTATACTGAAGACACAGTTGGCTCTGAGGCCGTGCCCGGTCTTGTGTTCGAGGCGGGTGCATCTGCCAGACGTGCCACGATCTGGCACGCAGGATGAAGCACCCAGTTGGTTAGACACAGCCCGACCGGCGCGCCCATACAAACTGAAAGGGATCGAACCTTGTCTCGAGTTACACGGTGGGCGAGTATGTGGCGATGCAGTGCACTCAGGCTCGAAAGGATGCTTTCCCTTGGCGTGCTGCTGGCACTGTTGCTGCTGGCGGCAGCCTGTGGCGAAACACCAAGGGCAACCTCACCCAATCCGGAAGCGGACCTTTCCGCGGCAGGCAGCGTTGCGAGCGCCGGGGCCGATCCAGGCGGAGGCGCGGCGCTCCAGGAGCCCCTCCCAGCTCAGCACGGTGTCGAGAGCCCCTTCAAGTTCGAGCGCATCTCGCGGGAGGAGGGCCTCTCCCAAGGCACGGTCTCGTGCATTGAGCAGGACAGCCTGGGCTTCATGTGGTTCTGCACAGCAGATGGACTGAACCGCTACGATGGTTACGACTTTACGGTGTACAGGCATGACCCCGACGACCCGGGTAGCTTGGGGCCGGGCGAGATCTGGTCGGTTCACGAGGACCAGGAGGGCATGCTGTGGGTTTGGAAATTCCTCGGCACCCTCGATCGCTACGATCGGAACACGGATCGCTTCGTCCGCTATGATCTGTTCGACGCTGAAGATCCAGAGGCTGCAGCCAGCGACTTTATCTGGGCCTTGTACGAGGATCCGGGCGGTACGCTCTGGGCCGGTACCTACCGCAGCGGCCTTCAACGGTACGACCGCGAAGCAGATCGCTTCGTCCAGTACCGGCACGACCCCGATGACCCCAAAAGCCTGAGCAATGACCGGGTCTACGCCATATACGATGATGGCGAAGGCGTGTTGTGGGTGGGAACCCGCGAGGGCTTGAACCGTCTTGATCGGGAGACGGGCCGTTTCACTCAGTACCGCCACGATCCAGACGATCCCCGGAGCCTGGGATCCGACGTCGTGCAACATATCTTCGAGGATCGTGCGGGCCGATTCTGGGTGTCAACCCTCGGCGTGGGACTCGAGCAATTCGACCGTCAGACGGGCACAGTGGTTGCTCGCTACCAGCACGATCCGGATGACCCCGCAACCATAGACGAGACAACCCGCATCAGTGAGATCTACGAGGATCGGACAGGAGCGCTCTGGCTCGTGCACTTTGACCGGAGGCTCGACAAGTTGGATCCAGAAACGGGCACCGTCACTCGCTACCGCCATGATCCTGATAATCCCGGCAGTTTGAGCGACGGTGGTGTAGCATTCGTGTCAGAGGATCGCTCAGGCAATCTGTGGGTGGGAACGGCAGGAGGCTTGGACCGGTATATACCCGCAACAGACAGGTTCGAACACTACCGTCATGATCCAGCCGATCCCCAGAGCTTGAGCAGCAATGTGCTCACAGCTTTCTATGAGGATCAGGCCGGCGTTCTCTGGATCGGAACCGAGGGCCAGGGTCTCAGTCTCCACGATCCAAGAAGGACCAAGTTTGCGCACTATCGGATCGAGGTTCCCGATGTCGATACCGAGAGCAACAACGTCGTCAACGCGATATTTCAAGACAGCTCAGGGTACGTCTGGACCGGTACCAATGCCGGGCTGAATCGTATCGTTCCGATAACAGGGCAGGTCACCCACTTCCAACATGACCCCCTGGATCCAGATAGCTTGAGTCCGGGGTGGGTCTCAGCCATCTATGAGGACCAGGACGGCAGGTTCTGGATCGGCTCTCTAAGCGGACTTGACCAGCTGGACAGAGCTGCCGGGCGCTTCACGCGCTACGATCTGGCAACCCCTGATGATGCGGTCGTAGCCATCGGCGCCGTCATGTCGATCGTTCAGGATCGCTCGGGCACGCTTTGGCTTGCACAACACCGCCGCGGCCTGTGTAAATTCGATCCCGAAAACGGCAAATGCGCCCTATATGCCTACAACCCAGATGATACCCTCAATCCCCAGGGCATGTTAGGGCAGGTCTATGAAGATCGGGCTGGCGCCCTCTGGGTGGGCAGTTCGGGCGGCCTCCTCAAGTTCGACCGCCAGAGCGAGAGCTTTGAACTGTACGAACACGATCCCGACAACCCCCAGAGCCTGAGCCACAATGACGTGAGGGGCATCTACGAGGATCGCGCCGGAGCACTCTGGGTGGCGACCTTTGGTGGCGGCCTCAACAAGATGGAACGCTCAGACGGGACTTTTGTGCGATACACGGACAAGCAGGGCCTGCCGAGCAATATTGTCCTGGGAATCCTTGAGGATGCCCAGGGCAACCTCTGGTTGAGTACCAGCCATGGGCTATCCAGGTTCGATCCGCGCGAGGAGAGCTTCCGGAACTATGACACGGGTGATGGTTTGCAGGCCGCAGAGTTCTTGTACGGTGCCGACTATCAGAGCGCAGATGAGGAGATGTACTTCGGGGGTGTGAATGGATTCAACGCCTTTCACGCCGAGGAGATCCAGGACCTGGCCTACATCCCGCCAATTGTCCTCACCTCATTTTCTCAAGGAGGCGTGGCTGTAGAGGCGGGGAAGGCTGTTGAGAGTATCACCGAAGCAACGTTCCGCTGGCCGAACAACTTTTTCGAGTTCGAATTCGCGGCGCTGAGTTACTCCCAGCCCGAAAAGAATCAGTATGCCTATATGCTCGAAGGGTTCCGCGATGAGACCTGGAACTACATAGGGACCAGGCGTTTCGGACGGTACACGAACCTGCCGGGCGGCACCTATACCCTCAGGCTCAAAGGCTCCAACAGCGACGGCGTCTGGAATGAGGAAGGCACCTCGCTGAGCATCACCATCGTGCCGCCCTTTTGGGAAACCTGGTGGTTCAGAGGGCTTGCGATCGGCCTGTTGGCACTGCTCGGGTTTGCCGTCTATTGGC
>JBFFCR010000247.1:0-6146 GCA_041559855.1 Anaerolineae bacterium
CAAAGAGGTCCGAACCGGGCAACGGGGTCAGCACACTGAAGAAGGGGAACTGTAGCCCAAGCCGCCGGATGTACGCACGCAAGGCCTGAAAGTCCTCGCGGCTGTCGCCAGGATCCGCGATGAAGGAAGGATTGGGCTCAATGCCCGCCGCACGCAGTATAGACAGGGCCTCTTCATTATGCCGGATCGAGTTCTGCTTGTTGACTGCGTCCAGCCCACTCTGGTCCGGCCTCTCAAAGCCGATGAAGACGTGATCCAGACCCACCTCGCGCCACAGGTCGATCACCTCAGGATGGCGGACAATGTCGTCGCTGCGTGCCTCGAGGCTGTACCGTTTCTCGATGCCACGCTCCTTGAGGAGGCGGGCAATCTCCCCGGCCCGCTCGCCATGGGTCAGAAAGTTGTCGTCGGTGAACAGCACGTGGGGCTGATCGACAGCCTCCACCTCCCTGACCACCCGCTGCGGGCTCTTGTACCGTACCCTGCCTCGGTGGAAGGGCCAGACGGAGCAGAAGCGACAGCGATGCGGGCAACCGCGTGTGGTCTCGACCAGGGCAATGGGCCGGATGATGATGGCATAGTAGTCATGCCGCGAGGTCGGGTTCAGAACGCGGGCCGGAAGCGGCAGGGCATCCAGGTCATTGAGCAGTGGCCGCTGGGCGGTGAACTGCTGGCCCTGAGGTTGGTTGAGCACAAGGCCCGGCACACGGCCCAGATCACCTTCCGCTGCCGCGGTGTCGACCAACTCGCAGGCAGTGAGCTCTCCCTCTCCTACCACGATGGCGTCCACGGCAGGATGGAAAAAGTCCTCCGGGCGGAGGGAGGGGTGATGCCCACCGACAAAGACAAAAGTCCGGGGGTCAGCCGCCTTTGCAGCGCTGGCGATATCCAACGCCCGGTAGACGTCAATCGTAAAGGTAGCGCTGATGCCGACGAGGTGAGGCTGGAATGCGGCGAGGGTCCCGGCCAGGCCATCGGGTTCCAGGCGCAGGTCGAGGAGGGCCACCTCGTGCCGGCTCCAGAGCGCGCCGGCGATCATCTCCAGGCCGAGGGGCTCGACCCGGGCCAGCTGCTGCAAGCCCATGGTGCGGTTCTGGTCGGGCTGTACTAGTAGCACGCGCATAGCATCATCTCTCCTCTCCCTGGTGCATCTGGGTGCCTACGGTTGCTTCACCTTGCGCCAGCGCACCAGTTCTCGGCCCGCGCAGGGTCCCAGTTCCATCGAAGACACGTGTTCGCTCCCACGTCTTCGGGGGGGGCAGGGAATGCCGGAGATGTGTATACCGCGTGATAGTCTACTGCCTGCCTCACAGGTAGTATAACCCAGCATGGCAGGGAGGTCAAGGAGGGTGTCTTTGCCCTTGGGGCTCTGCGACAAGGCGTGGACGCAGACCACTGTCGCTCCGAGCCAGGATGACTGGCCAACTGGTTAGCGAAGAATACACCACGTGGCCAGTCGAGGATGCGCCACCTGGCCGATGCGTTTCGACGTTCTCTGTACTATACTGGACTTGAACTACCAGCGAATAGGGAGGGAAGTCATGAGCGAGAGCAACTGCGAGTGTTCCAGCAAGGACACTGTGAGGGTCGCGTGGATCGTTGTCGGTGGTATCATCACTCTAGCCTGCGTTCTCGGCTTTACTGCGATTTCGGTTGCGTTTGTTCTCAACGCGCCCTGGTGAGTGGAGTACGTGGGCGTGGGGCAGCAGCCCGCCACGGTGGGGTTTGACGGCGACCGGGCTGTCGTGCTACAATGGGGTTGCTGCGGGCGCCGTTGCTGTCCGACCCCTGGTCGGCGCGGTCATGCCTCGGGCTGGAGCCGAGAGGCTTTTCTTCTGTCAATGCGTGTATTATAGCACGCCTCAGTCGAAAGGGCAAGGAGAAGGGGGGAGGCAGGGTCGGCGTTCTGCCAGAAAGACAGAGGCGCTGTGACGGACTTTGAGCTCTGCGCTCAGGTGGTTTCCCTGGGAAACCTGTCAGGATAGTACTGTCTCAGGTCGGTGACGACGGCAGCATTGAAGGTCCGTTGGCTTTCCGATTACCTGTCCGCCGCTGCATATTCAAGTGTGCGGACCTTTGTTGGGAACTCCCCCCGGGGACGAACGCCCACGTCCGGCAGGGTCGGCCGGCGCCTCGTCGCCGGGCGCGATTCCTCACGGTTACCTGCACACCCGTGGCTCGGATCCTTCGACATCTGTTCCCAAGGGTAGCGACCCGTCCACCTGCCAGACCTCCACTGTGGCCTCAATCGTTTCTTGATCCAGTGCCCAGGCCACCAAAATGCGATGATGCCCATCCCCGACAGAGGAGTGGTCGCCCACCTTGATGAGTGCCACGGTTGTGTGGTACTTCGATTGCCCCGATTCGCAGTCAATGGTACAATGGGACGTAGAGGGACATCCGCATGGCCAGGTTTGAGTTGTTCTTGCTGGGCCCGCCTCGCCTGCAGCGCGAGGGGCAGGCGCTGAGTGTGTTGGTCTACCGGGCAGGGGAGGTGGGGTGAGAAGAGACGGCTGTCGAGATCCTGCCTCGCTACGCCTGTCTGCTTCTCTACTCCCCCAAATTCAGAATCGCCACTTCACAACCCTTGATATTTTGACATAACTGTGCTACACTAGGGCTGAGGCCGATTTTCTCTCTGGAGGTGCAGCCATGCGAAACACGCGCAAAGTACTGGTCTTCCTGCTGGTCCTGGCGTCGATCCTGGCCCTCGCTCTGTCGTCGGTGGCCTTTGCGGCCCAGCCCCTGGAGTCCTACGAGTTTGGGAGCAGAGCCTACTCATATATCGAGAAGCTCACCTTCGCTCCACGGGTAGCGGGCACGCCGGATGAGCTCGCCGCCGCCGAGATGATCGAGCAGTATTTCTCCGACGCCGGCTACGACACCCAACTGCAGCCCTTCACCTTCACCCTCCACGGCCGCTCCGTCTCCTCGCAGAACATCATCGCCTACCGGGCAGCTACCAAGAAGCCCAAGACGAGCCCCACGCCCCTCGTCATCGTGGGCGCCCACTACGACTCGGTCTCCGGAGACGCGGGTGTTGGCGGCGGCCTCGGGGCCGACGACAACGCCTCTGGAGTCGCGGTGATGTTGGAGGTGGCCGAGCGCATCATAAAGTACCGGCAGGAGTACGACCTCGTCTTCGTGGCCTTTGGCGCTGAAGAGGTGGGGCTGCGGGGATCCTTCCACTACGTCGAGAGCATGTCAGAGGCGGACATAGCCCGGACCATCGCCATGATCAACTTTGATTCCCTCAGCGTGGGGGACAAGCTCTATATCCACGCCGGCTTTAACGAAAAGACCTGGGCCCGCGACGAGATGCTCGACCTCATCGACCGATACAAGCTGCCCATCGAGATGCAGCCTGGCCTGAACCCCGACTATCCCGCGGGCCTCACACCCGACTGGTTCAGCGACTACACCGCCTTTAACATGGCGGGCATCCCCATCGTCGCCTTCGAGTCGACCAACTGGGAGATCGGCGACCTGGACGGCTACGTGCAGACCGAGCTCTACGGTTCCTTCTGGCACAACGAGGACCAGAGTGACACCCTCGCCAGGATCGAAGAGCTCTTCCCGGGGCGCCCCATGATCCGCCTGCGTGCCTACACCACCCTGGTCTTCGAGTTCCTGAAGCACCTGAACCCCTGACGCAGGCCGCCGGCGCTGCCTGCATGGCACGGCGCGCCTGCCCCGCTCGCTGATGGAGACCCTGATCCGGTCCGGGGCGATGGACGGCCTGGGGCGGGCGACGGTCAAGGGGCACCTGTTCGTCACCCTGGAGGACGAGGAGGGGTTGGTCAACCTGATCGTGCGGCCCGACGTGTACGAACGGTGCCGGGAGGTGCTGCGCAACACGCCGCTGCTCTGGGTAGAAGGGCGCCTGCAACGTGAGGGCCATGCGTTGAGCGTGCTGGTCTACCGAGCAGGGGTGGTGGGGGACTCGCGGAACTGCGCGCCAGACAGCCGAGCGGCGATTTCCGACGGAAATCTGTTTGGACAGCGGCCCTCAAGCTGGCAACCACAGCGGACTTGCACCGTGCGTTGTCGATCGCGCTCACTCCACCGGCGGCAGATCTATCTCGATGTCACAGGGCCAGGGATGCCCCGTCGCTCCCGCCAGAATCTGTGTGGCATGGCCCTCCTTCGAGGTCCATTTCGATTTCCGAGGCTACTTGGCTGCGCGGCTACTCTCCCGCCCTGTTCGCTTTCGATCCACGGTTTGCCTGTTCAGGGCGCGACACGCCTGCCGATGCTCGCCGGCACGCGCTCCACTTCCTGGGCAGGCTCGCCTGATCCGCCCTCAGCGGTGGCAGTGCAACCAATGTTCCTGAATACACCACGGGATTCCTACTCTCCGCAACTAGTCTACGCCTGACGGGCGATAGACCAAAAGCCGTAGCCTTCGACCTACCGCCCGTTGGAAGCCGCTCACGCAATCCTTGGCATGAAGGGGCTGGCAGATGGGTCAACCAGATGAGAATGGCCTAACCGCCCGCGTTAGACTGGATGACGGGCAGGAAGCCGGACGGTACGGAGTACGGGTACAGGTAGTTGAACTGGAAACCACGATCGACAGCGATCCCCAGGTACTCCCATGTGCTGCCACTGCTGCTGTACTTGGAAGCCCGGCATTTCCATGTACCGGCTTTCTCGGTCATCGTCCGTACGATCTCGTAGCTGTTGTTACTGCTGGTCGAGCTCGCGACGAGGGTGCCGTCCGGGTCATAGAGCCTAATGTCGATGTCGGTCAACATGGGGTTGGATGTGTAGCTGGCATTGGGGTGCGACGTCCAGGCGGCAACGCAGGAAACGGGCTCTCCAGCGTTGGCGTAGAAGTTGAAATCGTACGATGTCCACGTCCCGGGGTCGATCGTCATCTGTGCGTAGCGGCCGTTGAGCGCGACTAGATAGGCCGAGTAGGCATCGATCCCGCCTGCGCCGTCGTACTCGCTAAGCGACGCGCTACCCTCGATGTTGTGCACCGCGGAGGCCATCAGGATGGCCCGCATCGCCTCCGGCTTGCCAGATAGATTGGGATCAATCTCCAGCAGAAGGGCTGCCTCACCGGCAACCATGGGGGCGGAATAGGAGGTGCCCTGCACGTCAGTCGTATCCATAGATGGCGGGTGGATGCGTGTCGACCGGATACCCTCTCCCACGGCAACCAGGTCTGGCTCCTGCCGGTCGCCGTTGGACGGCGAGCATCCGCTTCCCTCCTGCCAGGCTGAAAAGGTCGACATGCTGTCGGCATTCCAGTCTGCGGTATTGTGATCGTCAAAGGAGCCCACGGACAGGATGTTGTAAGCCATCGCGTGGTCGTTCATCAGGTTGCCCGAGTTGCCGGCAGCAAAGGTCACCAGCACGCGGTCTACCACTACCCGGTAGTCGAAGAATGTGCCCATACTGCTCTGACATGCAGAGGGATTGGCAGCTCCCCATGAGTTGTTGATCACGTCCACCCCTTGGGCTACGGCCCAGTTGGCGGCAGCTTGCAGGTTGGCAGTCGAAAAGCTGGTGGCGTTGGCCGAATACAGGCTGGCACCGCGGGCGATGCCCAGGTGGAACCCGTGGGAAGAGCCGATGTTACCCATCACCCGGGTGGCGTGGTCGTCCATGTTCGGATAGCCCCAGTCCCGGGCGCTCACATAGTTGTACAGCCAATAGTTCTGGTATGCGCGGCTGGCCTCGAGGACGGCTACGCTGGCGCCGGCGCCGGTGTAGCCCCGGACCCACACAGCCGGTGCGCGATGCGTGTTCTGTGCCGAGCCGTCCATGTTCTGGGTCTCGATGTCATCGGCATAGATGCGGCCTACCTCAGGATCCGCTGTCAGGGCAAGGGCTTGCTCGCGGTTCAGCACCGCGCCCAAGAGGGGCGTCCGTGGCACGGTACGGACTTCAATGCCTTGAGCCGCCAGCCGCGCGGCGACGCTGGCCTGCACGCTGTCTACTTGGGCTCCAAGTACGTCTCTGGCGGCTAGCACGCCCGGGTCCTGTACCCTCTCTTCGCGTTCAGAAGGCGCAACCTCATCGCCCATCAGCTCTCCCCTCGCCGGGGGCTCCCCATTCAGGCCCAGCCCCGGGCCTACATAGTCGGGACCGCGCAGGCCGCTCAGGAGCGCATCGTCGACCACCAACCAGATTTC
>JBFFCR010000248.1:0-6145 GCA_041559855.1 Anaerolineae bacterium
CACCATTGCGGAGACGGTCTTGACTGTCTGAACACCATACCATTATACTACACTCTCGAGCGCAAGTGGGTTTCTTATCTTTAGAGTGGCGCCTGGCGCGATGGAATACTCGAGATGACAGAGGCTTCGGGAGAGGCCGTGCAGAAAGTTGGGACGCACCCTTCGCATGCAGGGGCGAGAGCCTGCTTTGCCCGGCGTATGGCGATATGCTATACTCCTTGGGCAGAGGCGCGGCCCGATGCCGCGGGTCGTAGGGCCGGCCTCTCAACTCGGGAGGTGTCTGCATGGCTATCGCCGGCGAACTGATGGAAGTGATCCTCTATGTCCAGGACATGGGCGCTCAGGTGTCGTTCTACCGGGACTTGTTGGGGCTCGAGGTCAAGGACCCGGGCTCGGTGGAAGGTTGGGCGGACGTTCCCTGGGTGGAGCTGGAGACTGGGTCGTGCACGTTGGCGCTCCATGCAGGCGGACGGAGGCGGCAGGGCGACGACGCGCCCAAGATCGTATTCCGTGTTTCTGACGTGACAGCCGCTCGCGATGCCCTGGCGCGGCGGGGCGTTCCGATGGGCGAGGTGCGATCCCCGGCTCCCGGCGTGGAGGTCTCGGATGGGGTGGATCCTGAGGGCAATCGATTCTCCATCGAGTCCCGCTCCCGCGGCGGCCGGCAACCCTAATTGACATTTGGCCCGTTTTGCGGTAAGATGGGTTTCAGATGGCCTGTAGTGTGCCCTCCAGTGTAGTTGACAACCAGAAAGGAGTCACAGGATGTTCCAGCGTGTAACCCTCATCGGCCGGGTCGGTCAGGACCCACAGATGCGATACACCCCCGATGGCGTGGCAGTCACTAGCTTCAGCCTTGCCACCACCGAGACGGTTTCCAAGACGATGTTCGATGGGCGCGAGCGGCCCTGCCCGCAGGGCTGGAAAGAGTCCTACAATGGAAAGAATTGGGAATTGACAACCTGGTGGCGCGTTACCTGCTGGCGCAAGATGGCCGAGACGGCCAACCAGTATCTTTCCAAGGGACAGCAGGTCTTTGTCGAGGGCACCGTCAGCGGCGAGGCGGCAGAAGGGTCGCAGAACCCGCGGGTCTGGACTGGCAACGACGGTGTGGCCCGGGCCAGCTTTGAGCTCACGGCCCGCGACTTCAAGTTCTTGGGCAGCCGTGAATCTGCAGCCGACGCACCCTACGGCGAGCCACCTCCCGAGGGGTTCGAGGAGGACGCGCTTCCCTTCTAGCGTGGATGCGCGGGAGCCATAGGGTCACGGTTCTCGACCCCAAGGCCGCAGCGAAAGGTTTCGAGCGGGCGGCGTTTGCCCAAACGGGTGAGCGACGCCCGTGTTTGCATGAATGCCATCTTGCCGGAGCGTGATCTGTACAGGACAGTTGAGCGCTCCGGCCATTGAGTGACGTGAGGTTACCTATGGAAAATCGCAATCGACCGCCAACCGCCGGGCGCAGGCCGATCCAGATCGAGCTTCCGGCTGATCTGGAAGCTACCTACGCCAACTTTGCCCTGATCACTCACTCGCCGTCAGAGTTGATCGTGGACTTTGCCAGGGTGCTGCCCAACCAGCCCAAGGCCAAGGTCTATACGCGGATCGTCATGACGCCTATGAACGCCAAGTTGGTGCACAAGGCGCTGGGCGAGAACCTGAGCAAGTTCGAGGAAAAGTACGGCGAGATCAAGACGCCTGACAAAGGCTTTGAGTCGAACGTCGAGCGGATGGGATTCGTCCGGGACTAGCGCGCTGAGGAGACCAATGCCTCCACCGATCGTCGCCCTGGTGGGCCGGCCGAACGTGGGCAAGTCCACCCTCTTTAACCGGATCGTCGGCCAGCGTCGGGCCATCGTCGAGGATCTTCCGGGCACCACCCGGGATCGCCTCTATGGCGAGGCTGAATGGGCCGGGCAGTTCTTCACTGTAGTAGACACGGGCGGCCTGGAGATCATCGAAAGCCGGAAGCGGCGAAGGCCCCAGGACCAGCCCGAGCCTCTCTCTGCCGCTTCGGTTGGCTTTATCGAGGAGATCCGGGAGCAGGCCGAGGTCGCGATCTCCGAGGCGGACGTGATCATCATGTTGGTGGATGTGCTGGACGGCCCCACCCCAGCAGACGAGGATGTGGCTGAAGTGCTGCGTCGTGCCGATAGGCCGGTGCTGGTTGCCGCCAACAAGGCCGACAACCCAGCCCGCGAGCAGGCCGCGTACGAGTTCTATGCCCTTGGATTGGGAGACGTATATGCCGTGTCTGCGCTGCATGGGACCGGTGTCGGCGAGTTGCTGGACGCGCTAGTTGCCGCGCTGCCCGCTGCCGAAGAGGAGGAAGAGCCCGAGGCGCTCCGCATCGCCCTGGTTGGACGCCCCAATGTGGGCAAGTCGTCCCTGCTCAACAAGATGCTGGGAGAAGACCGTGCCATCGTCAGCGCGATCCCGGGGACCACGCGCGATGCCGTCGACACCTATTTGACCTGGGAGGACCAGCCGGTGCTGCTGATCGATACGGCAGGCATCCGGCGCCGGGGCCGCGTCGAGCGGGGCATTGAGAAGTATAGCGTCCTTCGCTCCATCAAGTCGATTGCCCGGGCCGACGTGGTAATGTTGCTGCTGGATGCCGAGGACTTGGTTACAGCTCAGGATGCCCACGTGGCGGGCTATATCTTGGAGGAGAGCCGGAGCATCATTGTCGTGGTGAACAAGTGGGACCTGATCACAAAGGACACCTACACCATGGACGCGTACACCAAGCAGATCCGCGCCGACCTCAGGTTTCTCGACTATGTGCCCGTGTTGTTCGTCTCTGCGCTGACCGGCCAGCGAGTGCACAAGCTGCTACCTCTGGCCTTCCAGGTCTACCAGGAGCGCATGGTTCGCATTCCCACAGGCGAGTTGAATCGGTTGACCGAGGATGCTACGATTCGCCATCCGCCGCCGCACAAGGCAGGAAAGCAGCTCAAGTTCTTGTACGCCACCCAGGCCAGCATCGATCCGCCGACTTTTGTCTTCTTTGTCAACGACCGGCGGCTGGTTCACTTTACCTACGAGCGATATCTGGAGAACCAGCTCCGGAGGAGATACGGATACCTGGGCACCCCTTTGAAGCTGGTGTTCCGTTCGCGGGTCAGGGAGTGAAGGAGACTCGATGGGAACGAACCTGAGGAGCATCGCGGGATTCTTGCTGGTGACGGCGCTGTTGCTGGCTGGCTGTGGGCGCGCCCAACCGACACCTGATCTGGCAGCCACCGAGCGCGCAGTCGAAAGTCGCGCGACCCTCAGCGCCAAGGCGCTCCCATCGCGGACACCGTCCCCCACGCTGTCGCCCGTGCCGACGGAAACGCCAACGGCCACCGACACACCTACGCCGCAGCCAACAGACACAGCCATTGTCATCCTGCCTACATCCGGAGCAGTGGAAACGCCGACGGCTACGTTGACTGCGACGAGCACGCCCCAGCTCAGGAGAACCTCGACCAGGACACCTACCCCGAGCGCGACGCCAACCCCCACCGAAACGCCGGTGCCCGAACCCAGGATCGCCTTTGCGTCCAACCGCGATGGCAATTTCGAGATCTATGTGATGAACGAGGATGGAAGCGAGCTTACCCGCCTGACCTTTGATTCAGGTGAGGACGGCTCTCCGGCCTGGTCACCAGACGGCACGCGCATCGCTTTCGAGTCGAACCGCGCGGGCCAGTATGACATCTATGTCATGAACGCCGATGGGACCGGCCTGACACGCTTGACCGACAGCGTCGGTAACGACATGTACCCCACCTGGTCGCCCGATGGGACGAGGATTGCCTTTGCGTCGGGCCGGGACGGCAACTGGGAGATCTATGTGATGAACGCCGGGGGCGGCGGGTTGGCCAACCTGACCAACAACGCAGCGGAGGATTACTCTCCGGCCTGGTCGCCTGATGGGGCGCACATTGCTTTTGATTCAAACCGCACCGGCGATTACGACATCTATGTCATGAACATCGATGGCACCAATCCTGTGAACATGACCAACCATCCCGATTGGGACGTGCATCCCTCCTGGTCGTCTGACGGCGGGCATATCGCCTTTGCCACCGATCGCGACGGCGATTGGGAGATCTATGCCATGCTCTCCGACGCCAGCAAGCTGGGGCGCCTGACTGACCATCCGGGCGAGGATGATCATCCGACCTGGGCGGTAGACGACGCGCGCGTCGCCTTTGCCACAAACCGCGACGAGCCCGATCCTGACAACTGTGGCTCCTCCTGCAACTATGAGATCTATTTCGTCTACACGGTTGGCGGGGTGGTGCGCATGACCAATAACCCGGCGCAGGATCTGGACCCGGCCTGGTGGCCATAGGGCCCGGACCAGGCGCGCCGGACCGCTTTCTGAGGACTGGGAGCAATGCACGTTGGTGTATGTGTCATCGATCTGCGCCTGCCGGGCAACGGCTCGCTCAAGGGCAAGCGCAGTGTGGTCAAGTCTATCGTCACGCGGGTCACGCGCGAGTTTAACGTCTCGGTGGCTGAGGTTGACCAGCAGAATGTATGGCAGCGCGCCGTGCTGGGGGTGGCCTGTGTATCCTCCAGTGCCAGCTATGCCCACGGACAGCTGGAGCGCGTGGTGCAGTGGATCGAGGAGCAGCGGCTGGACGTAGAGCTGCTGGACTATGAGATCGAGATGCTCTGAACGGAGGATCCTACGGCGTGGGTGTGATCAGCCTCGACGTCTGTGGTAATAGCGCAGGTAACCCAGCGCCTTGGACTCTTCGTCGTCCATGATCACTTCGAGCAGGCGACCCCTCGCGACAGCCGGCACGTCGATCACGCGCACATAGTCGGCATACTCGGAAGCGTCGGGCAGTAGATCGGCCAGTACGTTCGGAGACTTGCGGAAGAAGCGCCAGTTGAACACCACCCCATCCTGGTCGGGGTAGAGAGCGAGTGGGTAGATCCTGGCCTCGACCAGGTCCTGGAAAAAGTGGGTGCCGTACGAGACCTCGGGCGGCGAGTCGCCGTGCAACAGGCCTATCTCGATCAGCATGGCGGTGTGGTAGATGTCGGCGTAGGTCACTTTGACGCCGAGCTCCAGATTGGCGCTCCCCCAGCGGCCCGGCCCCATCAGGATGAAGCGTTTCTCCTCCAGCAGCTTGTTGAGATGCCCCACCACCCGCGCGACCTGAAGACGGGTCGTCACGTCGGGGATGGCGTGATAGGCCTCTGGGTCGACAAAGACGATGTGCCGGATGCGCTGCACGCGTCCGCTGGGCACAAGGCGGTCGGCCGTGAAGAGGATGTCTGCCTCGGCCACGGTCGTCGGTATCTGGAAAGCCTCCCTTTCCTCCCGGTGGGCTTGGGGCCGGCACTGCAGAAGGTGAATGGTAAACTCGGGCTGGGGATGGCCGGGCACGATGTCGGCTGTGAACTCGATGTCCACGTGCCGCTTGAAACGTTCGGAAATGGTATGGAGTATGGCCTTCATCAAGGGCACGAAACCGGTTTTGGTCAGCAGGCCGTCGAAGGACAGCACGAGGTCGCGGGGTGAGAGATTGGGATCGTACGCAGGCGGTGGCTGCAAATAGTCTCCCCGGTCCACCGAGACCAACAGCCGTGCCGAGGGAAACTCCATGTCCAGCAGGTCGGTCACAGGCCGGGTCTCGAAGCGATTCTCGCGCAGGTTGAGCAGGTCGATCGAGCGCTGCGAATAGCGGCGGATCATGGCTGCCCCACTCTCGGGGCGGAGATCGGGGTGGCTGAGGGCCACCATGCGCGGGTAGTCGTTGGCAACCCGATCCACGGCACGGGTGCCCAACCCCCACACCATCCGTAGGAACCCCTCGTCGGGCTGGATCTTGCTGGTCCAACGAAAGGGGTTGTGGCTGAAGGCGACGCCTGCCAGCGTGGGGAAAAAGTAGTCACTGTGGCGCTCGCCCTGCACCTCCTGGAGCAGGATCGCCATACGCTCATCGTAATCCAGTAGGTTCATCTGCCGGCGATAGAACAGGGCATCCGGGCTAAAGACGCTGGCATAGACCATGCTGATCGCGCGCAGCAGAGCTGCGAGGTTCTCCTCGGGTGTCCCCTGGTTGGGACAGAAAAAGCTGTCGTACTTGCCGGCGAAGGAGGTGCCAAAGTTGTCCTCCAGCAGGCTCGACGACCGGAC
>JBFFCR010000249.1:0-6125 GCA_041559855.1 Anaerolineae bacterium
GCGATCAGCTTGGTGCCAGCCAGCACCGGATCGGTCTCAATGTCCCATATGACCGGCGGGTTTGCCAGGGGGTGCCCTTCCTCATCCCGGGAAAGGATCGAGGCCAGGTCAAAGCGAAAGCCATCGACGTGCATCTCTTCGACCCAGTAGCGCAGGCTGTCGAGAATAAGCCTGCGGACGATCGACTGGTTGGCGTTCAGCGTGTTGCCCGTGCCACTGTAATTCGCATACCGGGCCCCGCCATCCTCCAGGATATAGTAGACGCTATTCTCCAGGCCCCGCAGGCAGAGAGTCGGGCCGTTGTGGTCGCTCTCGGCGGTGTGGTTGTAGACCACGTCCAGGATCACCTCGATACCGGCCCTGTGCAGCGCCTTGACCATGTCCCGGAACTCGTCCAGTACCCCCAGCGGATCCTGCCGGGAGCTGTAGGCGCCGTGCGGAGCGAAAAACGACATCGGGTTGTAGCCCCAGTAGTTGGTCAGTCCCTCGGGCGCCTCTTGCGAGTCGAACTGAAACACCGGCAGCAACTCGACCGCCGTAATGCCCAGGTCCTGCAGATACGGGATCTTGGCGATCAGGCCGGCATAGGTACCCCGCAGCTCTGGCACGAGCCCCGAACTCGGATGCCGGGTAAAGCCACCCACGTGCATCTCATAGATCACGGTGCTCGTGAAGGTTCGTTTGAGCGGCGCGTCACCCTCCCAGTCGTAGGTGCTGGGATCGGCGACGACGCTCTTCATGGCCGTGGCGGCGTTATCGCCCGGACGGGAGGCAGCGTCGCGGCTATAGCCGGGCGGCACAGCCACTGCCCGCCCGTAGGGATCGAGGAGTACTTTGTCCGGGTCGAAACGGTGGCCCCGCTGTGGATCATTGGGCCCGTGTATCCGGTATCCATACAGTTGGCCCGGATTGAGATCGGGCACAAGCACATGCCAGAAGTGAAACGTCCGGTTCTCGGCCGGATCGAGCCTGATCACGCGGGTCGGATGCGCGTCGTCGACGCGGTCAAAGAGCAACAGCTCCGCCGCTGTGCTGCTCTTGGAATACACGCAGAAATTGACGCCTCCGGGAGAAACCGTGGCGCCGAGGGGAAAGCTCTTGCCAGGCCCGATCATCTCTCCATTACCCATCCTGTCACCTTTCCTGGTTGGCGCGATTATACCATAGATCGCGCGGGACGCAACCTGCATCCTTTGCCGGCAGAGATGCCCGCGGAGCAAGTCCCCAGGCACGTCTCCAGGCACGTCTCCACGCTTTCCACCAG
The DNA here is from genome assembly GCA_041559855.1 of Anaerolineae bacterium. GTDB lineage: Bacteria > Chloroflexota > Anaerolineae > JAAYZQ01 > JAAYZQ01 > JBFFCR01. Next base: position 1,265 of record JBFFCR010000249.1, read on the forward strand.
GATTCACTCTTCAGCCTTTACAGTGACTTGACTTTTCGTAGCCTACACTTTACAATGAATCCACAGCCACTCCCACACTGGGGGGCCTTCCGGAAACGAGGTGTCTTTTTGTGGTCTTCCGGGCAGAGCCTGGGAAGTGCCTTACGCTTCAATGCCTCCTTCTCCTAGCTTGGGCTTCAAACTGCGATCAATGCTTCAAGGGCCAGAAAAGGATAGAGAAACCGGATTGAGTTGGTAGTGTGTCTTTAGCAAACAGCAGGATCGGTTTGACGTAGTCGGGGGCAGCACCAGGCCGATGCAGGTGCTGGAGGGGGCATGTTTGTTGCCGAAGGGCGGCAGGCAGCTATGGCCCGAGTACATCCGCTACCTCAAGGAGGACGAGGCCTTGCGGTTGAGACTCAAGTTCGACGCCAGGCAGGTGGCGAACCTACCCTGGGAGTTGACCCATGTCGCCAGGCCAACAGCCTGGGCAGTCGGGAAAGGAGCAGATGGCTTCCTGGCCCTCGAAGGAGTGTGATCTATGGCGTATGGGTTGGACATTGACCTGATCAACCTGCAGCAGCAGATCGTAGAGCACTTTCATCGCTGAGGCTCACAATGGCTGTGGCGTGGCGGTGTGTAGCGATGTGACCATCTATCTGCCCTCCGCCCTGGTCTGCATCTCCCAGTTCTATCGTGACCTGGACTTTGCCCAGGAGCATCAGTGACTGTTGATGTTGGAAGCCTACGTCAAGGGGCGAGTTGCTGATCAGAGGCGTGCGTTGCTCTCGTTAGGGGGAGCGCACGCCTAGTATGCCAGGCTACAAAGGAGGTTGTTATGCCCAATGCTGAGTTTCAGATCCGAGCGTGGATGATGGACGACGACCATGCTCAAGTCTTGGTGCACAGCTCACCGGTTGGTGACATCCGCAAGCCGCTCACCGTCCCTTGCGACCTGCGCCAGCTCGACGAGGCCCGTAATCTGTTCCAGTCCGGTTGGTTCATGGAACCCGGCATCGAGGGGCGCCTGGCACAGAGCGGCCGCCAACTGGCAGCTGTCCTCCTGCCGCGCCCTGTCTATGCCCTGTTGACCACCAGCCTTCAGACGCTGGAGCCCGACTCTATCTTGCGCATTCGGCTCTGCCTGGACCCGGCGTTGGTTGACCTGCCTTGGGAGTATCTATACCGGCCCGATGTGGAGGATACTGCCGCATTGACTGGGTTTCTCCTCTTCGACCACCGCATCTCCCTCGTGCGTGAGGCCCCGGTGACCGCGGGTGACTCGCCTGCCCTCAGTGAGAAGCAGCGCTTGGTATATGCCGGCGCGCTTTGGTCCACCGGACAAGCCAAGGGGGATTACTGGGGAGTGCGGGATGAGTACATGAGGCTGTTCGAGTCACTGGCATCGGTCCAGGACTTTCTCAGCATGCAGTTTCTCCCGGCAGCGGATGACATTTCAGGAGCACTCGCGCAGCCGGCCGCGATCTTTCACTACAGCGGACACACCGACGCCGATGGGAACTCCGGGTACTTGGTGCGCGAGGTGAAGACGGATCGCCTGGGCAGCGGTCGAGCACAGTCTGTGGACAAGATGTATAGTTTCGAGTTGGCGAATCTGCTGCAACGCGCCGGCATCCGGTTGGCCGTGTTCAGCGCGTGCAACAGCGGCCGCTGGGCGTTCATTGAGCCGTTGCTGCGCGCTGGCTTGCCGGCGTTGATCGGCGCCCAAGGGATCGTTTCAGTGCAAGGCGCGCAGATCTTTTGTCAAACCTTGTACACCAAGCTGGCTGCGGGACTATCCCTGGACGAGGCCCTTACCGGCGCCCGCTTCCAGCTACTGAAGGAGGGTGGATTCCACGGGCGGGAGAGCCTGGAGTGGGGCGTCTTCATGGCCTACATGCCGGCGGCTGACGCGGTTCTCCTCCCGCGCGCGGTTGAACAAGCCGGCGTGACAGCGTTCCAGGAAACTACCCGCCAGAGCTCACGGCAGGCCTTTGCCGAGGTGACCGGGCGCATCGGCCCTGCACCAGCGACCGCGTCGGCGACGAACAAGACAAGCCTGCGCAAGGCGATCGTACAGAGCTTCTCGGTGGAGGAGGAGGCGGTGTTGTGCGCTGACATCAAGCAAGACCTGGCGGACGACGGCGTAGAGCTGGAACTTGACCTGGACGTCTTGGGTGGTCCAGCGCAGGGCGAGGAGCCAATGGTACTGAATCTGATCCAATACCTGGATCGTCGCGGCTACCTGAGCTACCTGGTCCATGCTGTGCGCCGCGAGCGACCGGGCATTATCTAGGCAGCCGATGATCATGCTCTGACCGGCTGCGGGCCGTCGACGCGGTCGAAAAGTAACAGCTCTGCAGCCGTGCTGCTTTTGGATTACACGCAGAGATTGACGCCCCCGGGTGAAACCGTGGCGCCGAGGCGAACGCTCTTGCCAGGCCCGATCATCTCTCTACCACCATCCTGTCACCTGTCATGGCTGGCGCGATCATACCATAGATCGTGCGGGACGCAACTCGCTCCATCTCGCGTTGGACCACAACCTTCCGCACGACCTCACACTGCTGTTACCAGGGCCAGTCTGCCGTGGCCCGTCAGGCAGCAGTCGGGCTTCTGTCAGACCAATCTCATTGACGAATCCACGAGATCTGCTAGAATGGCTCCAGATGGTCAAACCTGGAGCGAAGTGATGGAACCGTTTATCTGCCCTCAATGCGCCCACAAGAACAGCTACAACCCGCACGAAGGACCCGCGCGGTGCCTGCGCTGTGGCTACTCGCCTTCACCAGGCCATCAGGCTCACGGGCTCGCCGCGAGATCCAAGGAGCCGCGTCCCGAGCACACGCCCCGTGCCCGAGAGGCGCTCCGGCAGCGCCTGCTGGATGAGATCCTGGGCCTCTGGGATGGCACGTTTCAGCCCGACCCCCAGTACGAGCTACCGGCGTTCAGCGACATCGAAGACTTTTACACAGACTATCGCTGGGCCCTCGGCGATGACCTCTTTGGCTCTTCGGGCATCCGGGAGCTCTCCGACACCACAGAAAAGAGGGAGCGCAGGGCGCGCGAGTCGTTTGTCGCCGCCTATTTCGCGCTACGCCGCGGAGACAGAACTGGCGCGACAGAGCAGTTGCGGGAACTGGCCCGGTCGCACCCCGACTTTGTGGACGCGTGGGTGTGGTTGGCGGCGACTGCTGCCGAGAAGGACGAACGGATCCAGTTACTCGACGAGGCGCTGGTTCGCGATCCGGCTCATCCCCTGGCCCGCGATGCAATGGCCATCCTCCGAGGGCGTGTGTCGCCTGCCCAGAGGAGGCGAGCCACCGGAGCTCGGTCTACGGCTGTGCGTTGCCCCAAGTGCGCCGGCTCGCTGGAGTATGAACCCGGTGCCAAGGAGGTGATCTGCGTGCACTGCGGGCACACTCTACGCTTGCCCGAGACCGACATCGTGGACGGCAAAGCCAGGTTGGTGGGCGACCTGCGCCTGGAGAGGAGGTTCCAGGGACTCTCCTGGCAGCAGGTGGGGAGAGTGATCCAGTGCCAGTCGTGTGGTGCGGAGCTGACAATGAGCCGGCATCTGGCCAAACTCTGCCCGTTCTGTGGCTCGCCCAATGTGCTCGATAGAGATGCCCGGCAGGGCATCGAACAGCCTGATGGGTTTCTGCCCTTCTCCGTGGACAAGAACGCAGCGTCTGAGGCTCTGGAAAGCGCCGTTCTAGGCATCCGGGGCTTCCCATGGATCTGGAGATCAGACCAGAAGCCACGGATACACGAGCTGCAAGCCCTCTACCTTCCGTTCTGGGTTTTCGACGGCTTTGTCGAAGCTAGCACTGCCAGGATGAGCCTCTTCGATCGCCACGACTTCCGGGCAAAGCCGCTGGTGACCAGAGAACTACTGATGTTCGAGAACATCCTCTTGAGCGGGCTCGTCACCCCGCCGCACGAGTTCCTGGCAGGGATCCTGCCGTTTGATATCGCCGCCCTCGTACCATACGAGCCCCGGCTGCTGGCCGGCTGGCCTGCCGCGCTCTATTCGCTGGACGTGGAAACAGCCGTAGAAACTGCGCGGGCGTCGATGCTCAGGGCTGCCACGCGAGCAAGGGAGCCACTCGTGCGGATCGAGGATGGCGAGGAGGATGATGCGCGGCCCAGGTACAGGGTCACCAGCGCTACCTACCAGCTCGTGCTACTACCCACCTGGGCAGCCCTTCTGGAGAGCAGGGGCAAGCTGAGGGCGGCTCTGGTGAATGGGCAGACCGGCAAAGCCGCCCTCAGCCGCCCGCTCCCACAAGAACGGTATCGCAGCGGCGATAGTTCGGCCCGGATGGAGAAATCCCTCTGAGATGTCCGTAGTTGCCATACACCCTGACTCAAAAACTCTTGACTTTGCCATGCTGCTCTCATGCAACAATGTCCGGTCAAGCTACTACGATAGAGTCCATAGCAGTCGCACTGAGCATCGAGACTCTGACCCGCGCATGCTCGGGCGGCAACCTGGTGGAGTATGTCCCCCGTCCGCTGCCACGGCGAGGCGGGGGTTCTTGTTTCGTGGGGGACCAGGGATCGTTCCTGGATCCGCTCTCCAGAGCAGGTAGTCGGTAGCCACGGCCACGCGAACTGGTCGATTACACCACTCACGAGCCATGCGGAGCAAGCGGGGATAGAACCTGTCAGGGCTTGGCGATTCCCTCGCCAAGCCCTGTCCATAGTGCGTAATCGTTCCGTGTTGCAGACCTGGGGTGATCTGCTATCCGGAGTAGGAAGACACGTGGACGGCCTGGGGCCCCTTGGGGGTTTCCTGCAGCTCGAATAGCACTTCCTGGCCTTCCTCGAGTGGGGGCAGCGAGCCTTCATCGGTCAATACCACGCCAGTACGGTGGAA
>JBFFCR010000250.1:0-6091 GCA_041559855.1 Anaerolineae bacterium
CCACCTGGTGCAGGTAGTGCAGGATGTGGTCAGTGCGATGCTCGTCGGCGAGGCCGCAAAGCACAGCCAGCAGATTGCCAAGTGTGTCGCAATAGTCGCCGTACTCGCGAAAGGCGACGTAGGGTAGATAGAAGGGACGGCTGGAGATGGTGCCCACGTTGTGATAGAGCATGTACCATTCCAGGCGCAACTTCTTCAGGCGCTCCAGGTGCTCGGCAAAGTGGGCCGGAATCCAGCAGCGATCCACCCACATGAGCAGGTTCAGCCGCTCCCAAACGCCGGCGGCCGTACAGGGATAGTGACCCGGGTCCGAACCGCACAGGGGCGCCAGGTGGGCGGCTGCCCACAAGGCCGCGCCGTACAGCACGTTGTCGTATAGCACGTTGTACCGCACCGCCAATAGGTCCATCCAGTCGCCGGCCTCGGGCACCTCCAGCAAGCCACATTCGTTCATATCCTGGTAGCGCAGCCAGGTGAGAGCCCGTCGCAGGCGCGGCCAATTCGCCTTGAGGTAGGCGAGGTCTTGAGTGCGCAGATAGTGGTAATAGTGGCCCAGAATATACCACAGGTTGGCGTCGACTGCACCGGCGTTCTCTGTCGAGATCTCGTCGGTCTCGGGGTCGACGTTGAGGGGGATCAGGCCGTGGGGGGATTGGTGGGCACCGAGCGTATCCAACGCCGCGCGGAAAGTTGCTTGCAGGTGCGCATCATCACAAAGTACGGCCCCCAAACCTGTGATCGCGTTGTCCCTGGCCCAGATCTGTGGATAGCCAGGGCTCAGGCCCGAAGCCCGGAAGCCAAATGATGTGGCACAGCGGTGCAAGACGCTGACGGCTCGTTTGTGCGCTTCCTCGATCAGATCAGCCATGAGCGACTCTTTCCCCCGGCTCAGGGACAGACCACCACCAGCCCCTGCATCCTCGCGATCATTGTATAGTGCTTCCCGGTGATTGTCAAGCCTTGGCCCGTTTCCCGTTACGGCTGCTGCAAAGTCGCAACTCCGTACAAGCTCCCGCTGGACAACAGTCCGGCGGAGGCCAGAAACTCGCGCGAACGGGCAGAACTCTCGCGTTCTCGGCCTGCCGTGGATTGTAATCCGCGGCGAGCGCGAGGTGCTAGTGCGCCTCTACTCGGCTGTCAGGGAGAGAATGCAATAGCCGTGCGTTTCTCGTTTCGTGCTCTCCCGTGTCAGGCCAGACGGTAGAGCCCAGGGCGCTCGCGGAGGCTTCTTCGACGGGCCTTTGGCGTGAGGCCCTCGGCTGAGCTCGGTCAAAGCCCTCAGTCGAACGCTCCGAATGCCTCCACTCGTTGGTCTGGGACAAGTGAAGTAGCCCTAGCCAAGGATTCCCGAAGCGTTGACACGCAGGCCAAATCTGGTACAATCAGCGGACTACTCGCCGGGCCCGCCCGGCACGCAGGAAGCAAACATGACCTTGAGTGGATCTTCAGAGCACCTGCACGCCATCGAACTGCCGACCCCCTTCCCCGTCGGTCCTGTCACCGTCTATTTGGCTGACGCACCCGGTGAGCCACTCACCCTGATCGACACAGGACCCCATACAGCCGAGGCACGTGCCGTCCTTGATGAGAGTCTGGAGCGCCTGGGACACAATGCGTCCGACCTCGCGCGCATCATCATCACCCATGCCCACGCGGACCACTTTGGCCTGGCTGCGGAATTGGTGTCCGCATCGCAGGCAACAGTGTGGAGCCATGCCTGGAACTTCGCTGCGCTGGCCAACGGTGAGGATTTCCGGGCCCAGCGAGTCCGTTTCTATGCTGAACTGATGCAAGAAGCCGGCGTGCCCACAGAGATCATGCTTGCCATAGGGCAGGCAACCGGCAATGTCAATCGCTACACTCGACCCGTCACAGCGGAAGTCACCCTGCGGGAAGGCGACACGCTCCGCATGGCTGGTAGCGAGTGGCAGGTGCTCCATACACCTGGACACTCTGCCGGACTCATCTGCCTTCACGATCCGGCGAGCCAGACCCTGATATCCAGTGACCATCTCCTGGCCTACATCTCTTCCAACCCCGTGGTCGAGCCGCCGCCACCGGGCCAGTCCGAACGGCCCCGGAGCCTCGTCCTGTACCAACGTTCGCTGCTTCGAGTTGCCTCCATGGGGATCCAACGTGCCCTTCCCGGTCACGGTCCCATCATCCGCGATGTCGCTGACCTGGTGCAACAGCGAATGGGCTTTCACAAACGGCGAGTGGAGCGCGTCTTGGCGGCCCTTCGCCAGGGAGCGCGGACTACCTGGGAGATCACCCACGCGCTGTTCCCCAACCTCTCCCCCCTGGACACCTTTCTCGCCGTCTCGGAGGTGATCGGACATCTCGACCTGCTGGAGATGGAGGGCGAGATCACGCGCGATCTCGCGCACTCGAAGGCGGGGGAGCTGGCGGTGTGGAGGCTTGTCCGGGCTCAGGCAGGCGCGTGAACTAGTGCATGCCCGTACCGGATGGTTGGAGTGGAGGCTTTAGCCGGAGCGTTCTGCAATGAGCAGAAACCGGCTAAAGCCTCTGCTCCTGCAGTCCGTTGCCATGTTGTGTGCCGAGCACATTCAAAACATCAGCCTTGGTATTGCACTAGCATGAGGAGCCGGATAGGCCAGACGAACGGTTCGTACGAGCAAAAGGGACCTTGGTCAGCCCTGATCCCCCAGTAGATCAAACAACCCCGACAGATCGCGAATTACCGGACAATCGCGCTTACCAGCCGATCCTATGCGATCTAGCAGGACCGCATCCAAGCCGGCGCTCCGCGCGCCAACCACATCGTGCTCATAGCTGTCGCCAACGTACAGGGTGCGCCCGGCCAGAAGATCCATCTGCAGCATCACCTGGTAAAAGATGCCGGGATGGGGCTTGTTGCAGCCTGCATAGGCAGAGGCCCATACGACCTCAAAGAACCGGTCCAACCCGACCTGGGCCACCCGGTCGCGCAGGTTCCAGCTCCAATTGGAGATGATGCCCAGCCGATAGTCCTGGCCCTGCAGCGCCGCCAGCACCTCGGTCACCTCGGGAAAGGTGCACAGGGCACCAGGCTGGCTGAACCGCGCGTCGATCATGCCCTCGTAGCCCTCCAGATCCTCATCCGCCACGTTGAGTCCTAGCTGCTCGAGGAGCACCCGAATCAGAGCTAGCTGGGTCTTGTGGTCATGCTCGGGCGTGGCGGCAAAGGTAGCCGTCGCTGCATCCCGGTAGTACTCGCCCCACCCTCTCTGAACAGCCGCTCCGATCTCTTCAACAGACCGCTCAATGCCCGCGTCCCGCAGTGCCGCCTGGATGATAACATCCTCCGGGGGATCGGAGTAGACCAACGTGTTGCCCATGTCCAGGAGCACAGCATCGTAGCGACGGGGGGTGATCTGCAGCGCCACGACACCCAGACCCTCTTTGTCGGGCGCATAGAGCTCCCGCAGGGCCATCAGCAATTCCTGCGTCGACAGATAAGGCGCTATGGCCGTCGCATCCTCGTGCGCCAGCAGCTCCTCGAAACTGGAATACCGTCCGATGCGCCGCACGGTAGCCATATGCCGGTCGTTGAGCTTGAGCCTGTCTCCGGGCTGCAGACGTCGTATGTTGTCGTACCCAACCCGGACCTCGATCGTCTTGCGACCTGCCAGGATCTGCGAGAGGTAGGGCTCGCGGACCCACAGGAGTTTGAGGCGCCCCTTGGGCTTGCGGTGTCGCTGCTGACCGTCTCTATGGGTCCTCGGCGGTGAGGCGCTCACCGCCACCCCGCCTCTTCGCCCACCCGATGCACTTTGAGCATGTTGGTCAGCCCGGCTCCGCCCACCGGCACACCAGCCGTGATGACGACCAGATCACCCTCTTCAACCAGATGGCGCTCCAGTGCGGCGCCGACAGCGGTGGAGATCATGGCATCGGTATCGGCAAACTGCTCCACCAGCAACGGGCGCACGCCCCAGACCAGAGCCAGTTGACGGCAGGTGGTCTCGCTGGGCGATGTGGCGATGATGGGCGTGAGCGGACGGTGCATTGCGACTCGCCGCGCAGTGGCACCGCTCATGGTGGAGGTGATGATCGCCTTGGCATGAAGGTCGGCTGCAATCTCGCTTGCCACCTGGCCAATGGCCCCTGTCACACTCATAGAGTCGGTCTCCCGGGTCCGCTGCAGCCAATCGGCATACGGCATGCTGCGCTCGGTGACCCCAGCGATGCGGGCCATCGTCTGCACTGACTGGACCGGATACCGCCCTACAGCCGTCTCGCCTGAGAGCATGATGGCGTCCGAGCCATCGAGGATAGCGTTGGCCACGTCCGACGCCTCCGCCCGGGTGGGACGCGGATTGCGAATCATAGAATCGAGCATCTGCGTGGCAGTGATCACTGGCTTGCCTACGCGGTTGCAGGCGAGGATGATCCGCTTCTGGGCGATGGGCACATCTTCGGCCGGAGCCTCAATACCCAGGTCGCCGCGGGCCACCATCAACCCATCCGACACGGCCAGGATCTCGTCGATGCAATCCAACGCCTCCGGTTTCTCGATCTTGGCGATGATCGGGGTGCCGGCCTTCAACTCGTTCAGCAAAGCACTCAAGTGCGTCACATCCTCGGGACGACGCACGAAGGACAGGCCAAAATAGTCCACTTGCTGCTCGACACCGAAAGCAGCATCTGCCCGATCCTTCTCCGTGAGCGAGGGCATCTGCAGTCTGGCGTGCGGCAGGCTGAGTCCCTTGCGCGAGGTGAGAACACCACCGACGACAACTTTGGCGCGAACCTGCTCGCCATCGCACTCCCAGACGCGCAGCTCCAGCAGCCCGTCATCCAGCAGCATCCGGTCGCCCGGATGCAGGTCGCGCAGGACTTCCGGGTGTGGTAGAGGGATCAGATCCACGTCCGTCGATGACGCCTGGTTAGCAAGTGTCACCGTCTTGCCTTCCACAAGAGGAATGCCCTTTTCGGGCAGCAGGCCCACCCGCAATTTCGGCCCCTGCAGGTCACCCAGTATGGCGATCGAGCAACCGGCGCGGCTTGCCATGCGGCGCACCAGTCCGATGCGCCGGGCATGATCCGCGTGGGTACCGTGGGAAAAGTTGATGCGGGCCACGGCCATTCCTGCTTCAACGAGGGCGCCGATCGTAACTTCATCGTCGGAAGCAGGTCCCAACGTGCATACGATCTTGGTTCTCAGCATGTCACCTCCGGGCTACTACTTCAGAGGCGGCGATGGATCGGGGGTATATCCTCTGAGAAGTTCTTGCTCAGCGTCCCGCAGCGAGAATATGGAGGCAATGCCAGCCGCCAGCACGACCAGCCCTGTGGCGACAAAGACGCTCTTGGGGCCAACCACATCACCGAGGATGCCGGCCATGATCAAGGACCCCATGGTCCCGATCCCGATGACGGTCACCATGGCGCTCTCCACGCGCCCCCGCTGGGAATCGGGCACCAGGGCCTGGGTCATGGCGGCCAACGTGGTCCGCGCCGATACGACAGACAGCCCGACCACCAAGGCCCCGACAAATACGAGCCAGTAGACAGGTGCGAGGGCAAAAATCAGTATGCCAAGCCCCAGCACGATCATGGTATAGCTGACGATCTGGCGCGAACGGGCCCACGACGCGTAGGCGCTGATCAACACAGCCCCGGCAGCCATCCCCAAACCTTCGGCTGTTTGCAGGAGGCCCAGGTATTCAGCCGATATGCCCAGTAACTGCTTAAAATAGGCCGCTGCCAGCAGGACCGTCGCACTCAGCCCGAGCGTGGCCACCGTGGTGATGGCCATCAAGTGCAGCAGATGGGTGTTCCCGCGAATGTAGCGCAGACCGTCGACGAACGATTCCCAGTACTGGCGAACCTCGCCGCGTGCTTCAGTCGTGGAAAGCTGCACTGCAGCAGGACCCTGTGGGATATGCGCTACAACCAGAAAGGCGGCTGATACGGCGAACGTGATCGAATCCACGACAAAGGCGGTATGGGTCGAGGTGAGACTGATCACCAATGTGGCCAGCGAGGCGCCGGCAATAAGCGAGACCAACTCGGTGGCCTGGATGAGGGCGTTGGCCGTTAGCAGGTGTTCCTCGGGCACCATGTTGGGAACCGAGGCGTTACGCGC
>JBFFCR010000251.1:0-6072 GCA_041559855.1 Anaerolineae bacterium
GAGCCTGACTCGTGCTCCCGTGGTGGGCCTATGCGACCTGTCGGTGCACCAGGTTCTGGCGATTTCAGCCTTGTTTGTCAGTTCTGCGTTGCAGCCACGTCGGCCGGCACTTATGTAATCCAGATATCTGGGATGCACCCTGCACCATCCGGCCCTGCTTGAGCCCTGGCGTGGCTCTCCAGCGATTCTTATCTTGGCAGTTCGTGAGTACGACCCTGCCCATTTGCTCGGCCCGGATCGCCAGATCCGGGCCCCATCTGCTGCCGATGCGCCGGATCTGGCGATCCCGCGCGAGCTCTCAGCAGCAATGTGGGGTTCGCGTGGGCCATACGGAGAATTGCTGCGCGGCTCTCGACGCCAGTTGCAGGTTACGGTGTGAACGGCTATAATCAAGGGAAGGCAAAGGAGATCTCGGGAGAGGCACCATGCATGTGGCTGAGGAGAACGATCTGGTCCTGCTCATCGGTCAGGATCGAAAGCAGTTCGTGGTGAGGTTGGTGAAGGGGGGACAGCTTCAGACGCACCGGGGCTGTCTCAATCACGATGACCTGCTGGGACAGCCGCTCGGGCGGGAGATCCACTCGCACCTGGGCTACCCCTTTGTCATCCTGAAGCCGAGCACGTCAGACCTGATCAACCAGCTCAAGCGCACCACGCAGATCATGTATCCCAAGGACATCGGCTACACGCTGCTCAAGCTGAGCGTCGCTCCGGGCGACCGCATCATCGAGGCCGGCACGGGGAGCGGCGCGCTGACGCTGGCGCTGGCCCGCGCGGTCAGGCCGAACGGGGAGATCTACTCATACGAGATGCGGCCCGATGTCCTGAACCTGGCCCGCAAGAATCTGGAAGGGCTGGGTCTGGCCGATTGCGTCAGGTTCAAGCTGCGGGACATTGTGGAGGGGTTTGATGAGACCGGGGTAGACGCGCTCTTTCTGGACGTGCGACGGCCGTGGGCCTACCTGGCCCAGGCTGTGGCTGCGCTCAAGGAGAGCGGGTTCTTTGGAGCCATCGTGCCCACTACCAACCAGGTGGCGTCGCTGGTGCAGGCCCTGGAGGAGCAGGGGACCTTTGGGCGTATCGAGGTTGAGGAGGTGCTGGTGCGTCCCTACAAGGCGGTGCCGGAGAGATTGCGCCCTATGGACAGGATGGTGGCGCACACTGGGTATCTGGTCTTTGCCCGTAAGGTGGAGCGCGAGGTTAGCCAGGCGGGGTATTGGGTGGACCGCAAGCGCCGCAAGTACGAGGAGGCCCAAGAGGCGGTCGAGGATGAAGGCCCTCCTGAGTGATTGCACAGCAAAGGCTCCCTGGGACTCAGGGAGCCCTTTGCATCGGGAGGCTGTCCGGCGTGCCAGCGGATCTACGCTTCCGGGATCACCAGCCACATGATCACATAGATGAGCACTCCGGGCACCCCGCCCGGCAGTCCGAGGATGATGAATAGCAGCCTGAACCACACAGGGTCCAGTCCAAAGAACTCGCCGAGTCCGCCGCAGATCCCTGCGATCCACCTATCCTGGCGTGAACGTCTCAACTGCTTCTCCATGGTAATTCTGCTCCTTGCCTGAGAGTTGTTCAGTCTCCTCTACGCAAAGCTGCGCGCAAGGTTGCAGCCAGGGCCCCATCGAGGCGGGGCTGCCAAGCGCAGAGCCGCGCTGTGCATTCAGCAGCGGGGGCTCACTCCTCGGTCTTGAGTACGAGCCAGTCGGCTGCCGCCCATCCCTCCTCCTCGCCGTCGATCGTGCGCACCTTCCACCAGGTGTAACCGTCGGCCTGCTGCGGGCCCTCCAGCACGGTGAGGACCGTGTCGTCCGGAGCCCAGACGACGACAGCGGCTGATTTGGTTGGCGACTCTCGCAGGGCCAGCTGGTCGGGCTTTGTATTGGTGACCACGACCAGGGCGCCGGGCCGGATCTGGGTGGGCAGGGCGGTCACCGGCGGGGTGCTCACCGGCAGGACCACGGTTGCGGTCGGGGGTTCGCCGTCGGTGAGCTCCAGGAGGGAGGTTGTGGCGCTCGGTGCTACCTCGGCGGTGAACGCGGTGCTGGGCACGGGCGTCTCTTCGTCCCCGCCGTTCCTGATCGCTTTGATGATCAGCACCAGGCCAACACAGAGTAGAATGATGATGGCGACAAGGATGGTCAGCAGGGCCCACGGCGGCAGCGTCACGCGGCGTCGCTTGGCTTGAGGCCGTTGTTTCTTCGCAGGACTGTCCCAGGGGCGGTCGCTCCTATCACCGGGACCAGCGTCGTACTGCATCATACTCCACCTCCTTGGTCAGGGTCGGTAGGGGGCTATGGACCACGGTCTCTTTGCCTGGCCCGAGCCCCTGGATCACGTATCCAATGCGCCCATCTGGCGCTCAATCCTGGCCTGCCGCCAGGCGCGCAGTTGGTCGAGAGTCATTGTGTTGAGTAAATCTGACGATGTAGCCCATCCGCGGCGGGCGGTCGCCAGGCCAAAGCGCAGGCTGTCCAGTCCTCCGGGGTGATGAGCGTCGCTGTTGACACAGATCATGCCCGCCAGTTGCAGGGCCCGGCGCACGTGTACATCGTCGAGGTCGAGGCGGGCCGGTATGCTGTTGACCTCGAGCGCCGTGCCGGTCGCGGCGGCGGCCTCGATGACGGCGTCCAGGTCGACGGCGCTCTCCTCGCGCTGGCCCAGTATCCGCCCCGATGGGTGGCCGATGACGTCGACATACGGGTTGCGAATGGCGTTGAGCACGCGCTCTGTGATCTGTGCCCGTTCCTGTCGCAATGAGGCGTGCACCGAGGCGACGACAAAGTCGAGCTCGGCGAGCACCTCGTCGGCAAAATCGAGGGTGCCGTCAGCCTTGATCTCGAGCTCGCAGCCCTGGAGGAGGGTGAAATCCTGCCATCTCTTGTTCAGACTGTCGATCTCGGAGCGCTGGGCGCGCAGCCGTTCGGGTGTCAGGCCGCCAGCCACGCCAAGGCTCTGTGTGTGGTCGGAGATCAACAGGTACTGGTAGCCATGCTCGCGTGCGGCGTCGCCCATCTCTTCGAGGGTACCGGCGCCGTCGCTCCAGTCAGTGTGGGCGTGAAGGTCACCCAGGATGTCGTCCCAAGCGACGAGGCTGGGCAGCGTACCCGAGCTGGCTGCCTGGATCTCGCCGCGGTCCTCGCGCAGCTCTGGCGGGACCCAAGCCAGGCCGAGAGTCTCGTACACCTCGTTTTCCTCTGGGCAGAGGAGAAAGGCGCCGTCGTCTCGCTTGAACCCGTACTCGCTGAGGCTCAGGTCCTGGCTGCGCGCTATCTCGCGCAGTCGGACATTGTGAGCCTGGCTGCCGGTAAAGTACTGGAGCGCCGCGCCCCAATGATCCGGCTCCAGCACGCGGAGGTCCGCCTGTAGACCGTTGTGCAGCCTGACAGTGGTCTTGGTCGGACCGCTAAGGATGACCTCGGCGACCATGGGCAGACCGGTAAAGGCGTGCATCACTGCGTCCGGTTCTCTCGAAGAGGCCAGCAGGTCGATGTCGCCAATCGTCGCACGCATGCGCCTGAGGCTGCCGGCAACCGTGGCCTCCAGGACCTCAGGAGATGCGGCTCTGAGCCCCTCAAGAAGATCAAGGGCAACGGGCCAGGCAGTGCCAAGCGGGATGCGGTCGCTGCGGCGGTAGAGTGCCTCGATGCCGGCGAGGATCTTGGCCTCCGATTTGGTGCCGAGGCCTGGCAGGCCTCGAAGTTGCCCGTTTCGCGCCGCGGTCTCTACCTCTCCAACGCTCTGGAGGCCGCGCTCCTCCCAGAGAAGCTTGGCGGTTCGCGGACCCACGTCGGGGATGTCCAGCAGGGAGACAACGCCAGCCGGCACCTGATCCTGCAGGCGGTCATAGAACTCGAGCCGTCCGGTGGAGAGCAACTCGTCGATCTTGTCGGCGATGGCCTGGCCGACTCCGGGGATCTCTCGCAGGGTGCCCTCCTGCCAGTAGGTGCGAAGGTCCTGCCCGAGGTTGAGGATGCTTTCGGAGGCGTGGCGGTACGCGAGAACCTTGAAACGGTTCTCGCCCAGGATGTCGAGCATGTCGCCGATCCGCTTGAGCAGGTCGGCTATCTCACGGTTTGTCATCGCGTAACGCTCAGTTCACCGGGTCTGAGGTACTGTCAGCGATATTATACCAGGTTTCAGTGAGAAAGGCAACTCCAGCACCGATGCTTTTCGACCTCGTGGGTAATCAGCGCCTTTCAGCCTTTCGCTTCGATGATCTCCTCTGGGATGAAGGTGACGTCGAGACCCAGGTCGCGGGCGATGCGTGCGCCGAGAGCCAGGACGCCGGGCACTTCGGTGACCATGTGACCGGCCAGGACCACGTTCAGCCCTGCCTCTTTGGCGAAGAGCAGACCAAACATGATGGCCTCTCCGGTCAGAAAGGTGTCGCAGCCCATCTCAAGCGCGCTGGCCATCCACTCGGGACGCCCTCCGCCTCCGGGTACGACGGCAATGTGGCCAAAGCTGTCGGTGTTCTTCCACCTACGCGGTTCGGCGCCAAGCTGGCTGGCAACGGTGGTGACAAAATCAGCAAAGCCACCGACGGTCATGCCGTGGACGCCGAACTCGTGCTCTCCGTCGGGTTTGAACGGTGCCTGGATGGCCACTCGTGCTGCGCGGGCCAGGGCGTCTGCTGTGCCAAAGTCGCGGGCCTGGTCGAGGCAGTCATGGGCGACATAGAGGCCGATGCCGAGCTGCCGCACCGCGTCGTGCTTCCGCTCGACGAGATGCGCGTCGGTGCTTGGCCATGCTGCATGGTGGGTGATCAGCAGGTCGCAGTGGCGCTGACCCGCGCTCTCGATGGCCTGGAAAGAGCAGTTGACCGCCAGGCCTATCTTGGCGATCACTGGCTGTCCTTCGAGTATGAGACCGTTGCTGTCTGGTTCCATGCCTTTGACCTGCAAGAGCTCGTCCAGATAGCCCTTGACTTCTGCCAGTGATTTCGTCACAGGTTCGAGTGACATGATGCTCCCTTCTGAGCGACTATCCTCTGTTGCCTCGCTTCTGGATGCCATCCAGATAGGCAATGTCCCCGGTGTTGAGCTCGGCTGCGTTTGCCTCGTCGGTGTCCAGGTGAAACTCTAGCTTAAACTTGGGCGAGACGCGGACTGCCACGTCGCCAAAGATCAACTCGCGGTCGCCCTCCACGCGGACGCGCACCACGTCCCCGTTCTGCAAGCCAAGATTGCGGGCATCGGTGGGCGTCATGTGTATGTGCCGTTGGGCGAGGATGACGCCGTTCTTGAGCTCGATCTGGCCGGTGGTGCCCTCGAGGATGAGTCCTGGCGTTCCGCCGACGTCCCCGGACATGCGAATCGGGGCGTGGATGCCGAGGCGGTAACCCTCCGTGCGGGCGATCTCTACCTGGGTTTTGCTCCGGGCCGGTCCGAGCACCCGCACGCGGTCGATGCTGCCCCGGGGCCCGATCAGCCGCACCTGTTCCTCACTGGCAAACTGCCCGGGCTGGGACAGTGGGCTGAGCGGGGTGAGGGTGTGGCCCGGGCCGAAGAGGCGGTCCACGTCTGGCTGCGTGAGATGCACGTGGTGGGCCGAGACGCCGATGGGGATGGGGATCTGGCTGGCCTGAAGTCGCTGAGTCAGGGCCTGGTAGCCAAGGACGCGGATCGTCTCCCGGGCGATCATGCGCGAGGCGTCCGAGTGGATCACAAGGATCTTGACCTTGGAGTCGCTGTGGGAGATGTCAACGACGCCGTCCGAAGCATCGTGCACTGCCCTGTTCTTGACGGCATCGAGCAGTATGCCAAAACTCCAGAGGTCCTGGCAGGCCATCGAGCGCACGCCGGCGGCGTTCTCGCCAATGCCTCCGGTAAAGACCAGCACGTCGAGTCCGCCAAGAGCTGCGTAATAGGCGCCAATATACTTGCGTAGCCGGTAGGCAAACGCCTCGGCGGCCAACATGGCCTTGGGGTCGCCCGCATTGGCGGCATCGGGGATCTCGCGGGTGTCGCCCGACAGACCCGAAAGGCCCTTCATGCCACTCTCATAATAGAGCAGGTGATCGATCTCGTCGGCAGAGAGACCCTTGCGCATGAGGTGGGTGACGATGGC
>JBFFCR010000252.1:0-6067 GCA_041559855.1 Anaerolineae bacterium
CAATATCGCGAGTATCTCCCACACACTCTTGATCACGCTGTCACGCGTGGTGTCCTTCCACAGGGTATAGGTAAAGATGGGCATGACGATGGTGATCAGCGCCAGGCCGTTGAGCATGCCGGTGGTGAGGCGGAGCCAGTTCCGGGGCTCGTAGAGGTGCGGTGCGCCGGGAAAGAAGGTCATGTAAGAGTTGAGCCCGTCAAAAGCCCAGACTCCGATAGAGAGGACGAGGATGAACAGGACAGGGACGGGAGGCAGGCGGGAGGCACGACGACGGCCCAGCAAGAGCATGGCCACGAGGCCGACGATGGCGCCCAAGAAGGTGCCGGTGCAGCGAGCGCAGAGGGGGAGTTGGCGCCCATCGAGGAAGAATGAGCGCTCGGGGATCCGGTGACAGATAGCATAGCCGACCACGTCGGCCTTGCCCAGGATGGAGGCAGGCGGCAGGAGGATGGCGAGGAGTATGATGGAGACTGCCACGCCCAATAGCGCGACGGTCAGCCTTGGCCAGCGACCGGTAATCGGCGTCACCTCCGTCGGTTTGGGCAGCAACGTGAATCCTTTCAGATCGGAATCAGGCGGACTCGAGCCGGCTCGACTACCTGCATGGCAGTGCCGCCGATCTGCCGGGTGGGCCCCAATTGGCAGGCTCGTGGCGGCAATCGAAAGCGCGGCGCACAAACCGTGCGCCGCGCCGCTGGGTCCT
This sequence comes from Anaerolineae bacterium, assembly GCA_041559855.1. GTDB lineage: Bacteria > Chloroflexota > Anaerolineae > JAAYZQ01 > JAAYZQ01 > JBFFCR01. The sequence continues at coordinate 707 of JBFFCR010000252.1, forward strand.
CGCGTCTAGTCGAACTCGAAAGGCAATGTGCGGGCTTCAGGCTCCGAGTCGTCCTCAGGCTCGGTAGCGGCTTCGGGCTCTGGCTCGAAGCCGGGCTGGTCCTCCGCGTCGTGGTCGGGCTCTGAGTACGGGTAGTCAGCCTCCGGCTCAAAGTCGGGCTGGGGCTCTTCTTCCCAGGGCACCCAGGTCTGGGCCTCTGTGGTGGCCGCGGACGGTCCGGCGGCGCCGACCTCAGCCAATCTGAGCGCCTCCGGCGCCTCAACGGACAGCGGCACCGGCTGGGCCTCCAGAAGGGACGAGGCCTTGGTCGTCGTCTGGACGGCGCTGCAATAGGGACAGATGTTCCAGCGCAGGTGGAGGAGCCGGCCGCAAGCAGGGCAGGCCTTCTTGAGGCGGGTATGGCAGGTGGGGCAGATCATGAACTGCTCTTCGATGCGACGGTTGCAGCCCGGGCAGGCCATCCGCTCCTCGATACCCTGCAGCAGGGCCTCTTCCTCCAGCGATCGCTCATAGATCTCGGCGAGGGTGGTGCGCGGGCGCAGCAGCATGTAGAGGATCAGGCCCGGAAAGGGAAAGAGGGGGAAGAAGAGCAGGACCACCAGCGTGGCAAGGATCTGGGCAAAGACATCGCGAGAGCGCTCGCGGATGTCACGGAAGGTCCAAAAGATGACGCTCACCCACACGGCGGTCATAAAGGCGGTAAAGAGCGCCGCGAGCATGATGACAAACGGCTGTATGGTGCTAAGAATGGTCTCAAAGTCCATGCAGTTGGTAGGCTCCTTGGATCAAGTTGGGGAGCATTATACCATTTTCCTGCCGAATTGTCATATTGGGCGTGTTGGCGTGCGGCAGGTGTGTCGGACCTCTGCGCGTCGCTATCGCAGCAGCAACCTACGGCTCGCTGTTGTTGGCCAGCCACCGCGCGATGCGCGCAAGCGGAGTCTGGTGCAGGCTCTGGTTTTCACTCGTGCGAAGCGCTCTGCGGCAGTCGAGTTCGCCGAACGGGCACCCGGGGCGGATTCACGCCTGGGAGAGTGGCCAAGCACTACTGGTACTGTGTCAGGGATTTCCTGACAGAAGACCTGTGTCCGTGTCAGATTTTCCCCGCTGGACACGGTGTTGGAAGTACGGTACAATGCAGTACAACGCCGACATCTGAGACTTGGACGGGACAAGACAGACTGTGCGGGAGACATAGATGATGGATCTGGATGACGCACGTGCAGACGGTGGCGACCTGGGAAACTCTGCTGGCGGCATCCTGCAAGAATTGCAGAGGATCCGAGAGGAAAGCCAGGAAACCCATCGCCAACTCCAGCGGCGCAATCGAGAACTTGCTGCAGCAGCAGCGGTTTCTCAGGCGACCTCCACGGGGAAACTGGATCTGGCCGGGACGCTGGAGCATGCCCTGGAAGTAGTGCTGGAAGTCACTGGCCTGCCGGCGGGATGGATCTTGCTTCTGCCACAGGTTGGCAGTGAGCCAGTGCTGGCCAGCTCGGTCGGGCTCTCCCAGGACGTCGCTGAGGGATTGGCAGGGTACCGTTCCTCAGAGTGCGAATGTGCGATGGTGGTAAAGACCCGCCGACCTTTGGTGGTCCACCCGCTACACGCGGAGTGTCCGATACGCAGGCTGGTATTGAGGAACGGCCTCCCGCCGAACTGCCACGCCACGGTGCCACTGTTGACCCGCTCAGAGGTGCTGGGAGTGCTCAACCTCGCCAGCGACAACCCGGTCAGCTTTGATGAGCAGGAACTTACCCTGCTGAGTGCCATTGGACAGCAGTTAGGGATAGCCGTCGAAAACGCCCGTCTCTTGGAGGGGTTGGAACAGCGGGATCGGCTGCGGCGCCAATTCCTGGAGCAGGCCATGTTCGCCCAGGAGAACGAGCGTAAACGCATCGCCCGTGAGCTGCACGACCAGATAGGCCAGTCGCTGACTTCGCTCCTATTGGGGCTGGGCGCTCTGGAGGCCGAGGCAAGCAGCGCCGGTGAGTTGGTTGTCAGTTCTGCTCGACTGCAAGATCTCAAGGCGATCGTGGCCGATACTCTGGACGGCGTGCGCGATCTGGCCCTGGGACTCCGTCCAAGTGTACTGGACGACCTGGGACTCGTGCCTGCACTGCAGCGGGCTGCCCGTGCCTTCAGTGTCCCTCATCAATTGGCGATCGACTTTCAGACAATGAGCATGGAGGGCATACGCTTGACTCAGGCGGTTGAGACGGCGCTGTATCGTATTGGGCAGGAGGCGCTAACCAACGTAGCTCAGCACGCAAACGCCAGTAGAGTGAGCCTGATATTGGAGGCCCGCGTGGGGGCGGTCATCTTGATTGTGGAGGACGACGGTCAAGGTTTCGAGACAGACAGGTTGATGCGCGACCCCGTAGACAAGCGCTGGCTGGGCCTCTACGGCATGCGTGAGCGTGCGGAGCAGCTCGGTGGTACGTTGGTCATTGAGTCGGCGCCGGGCGCGGGGACAACGGTCTTTGTACAGGTGCCATTGCACGATGATCCGGGGGGACAGGGTGCATAGCGGGCAGATCCGGGTGTTGATTGCCGACGACCACGCCGTGCTGCGAGCCGGCCTGCGCCTGCTGCTGGATGCACAGCCCGACATGGTGGTAGTGGGCGAGGCCGACACGGCCGAGCAGGCCATGCTACTGGATGCAGACTTGTCTCCCGATGTGGTTCTCATGGACCTCACCCTGCCCATTCGGGCTGGAGCCCCTAGCAGCGTCCCGTCCGGCCTGGAAGCCATGCGGCGCATCAAGGCAGAACGTCCGGAGGCGCCGGTGCTGGCACTGACCATGCACGACGACGAGGGCTATCTGCGTGCCGTGCTAGAGGCGGGCGGCGCGGGGTACGTGCTCAAGCGGGCTGCCGACACGGAGCTCCTGTCGGCCGTCCGTGCGGTGTGGCGGGGCGGCACCTATCTCCACCCGGAGCACGTCCAATTGTTGCTGGAGGGTGTGCCGGCCACTCTGGCTAGTCAGGAGAGCACTGGCGACTCCTACGAACTGCTCAGCCCACGTGAACAGCAGGTGCTGCGTTTGATCGCCCTGGGTCACACCAACCAACAGGTGGCCGACATGCTCCACCTCAGTGTCAAGACTATCGAGACCTACAAGGCTCGGCTTGTGGCCAAGCTCGAACTGACAGGCCGCGCCGCCTTGGTGCGCTATGCGCTCCAGCGGGGGCTGCTGGAAGAGCAGGAGTAGCCAGGGATTCGAGGTTCTCTTCGACGCTTGGCGAGGGGCCTTTGTCAGCCAATCCCCCACAGACTCCCTGCAAAGTCGCGCGCTTTCCCTGACACAGTCTATGGTTTTCCCCGCTAGACAACCCAGCTCTTCTACGGTACGATTGCAGGTAGCGTTGCCTGGGACTCTGCTTCGGCAGTAGCCAGTGTGCCAGCGCGACGCTGGAAACGGGGCACGCATAGTGTTCCTCGGCGTTACGCTCGGTTTCTGATAGCGGCATGGTTTTCGTGGATCTGTGGGGTAAACTTCACCTGTCTAGAAGCAAGGCACCCGTGGACCTTGGTAGGGAGGTGAACAGCAGGAGTCTATTCCCGCTCAGGGGCAGCTGAAGGGAGAGTCATGGCTTCTGGAAGAATACCACGGATCAAGGTCAACCGATCATTATCATCAAGGAGGTAAGCGCATGTTTGGAATCACGGGAAAACGCACGGTAGTACTTCTGATCGTCCTCACGTTAACGTTGGTTCTAGCCCTGATGCTGGCTGTCACGGCATTGGCTGAAGGAAAAGGTCCTATCATTCACCGCGTGCAAGTGGGCGGCCCAGATTCCTGCGCTGCGGCCGGCTTGCAGCCCGGCTGCGACGCGAACTGGTCTCTCATGGTGATTGAGTACGCCGATGGCAGCGTGTCAGGTCAACTTACCGATCGCTTTTGGGGGGGCGGGGGCTTTCATGCAACCATCGACTGCCTATACGTCGATGGCAACGAAGCCTGGGTCAGTGGTGTGATTGACAGTGGCTGGGCTGCCGGCGAGCCCGTATCCGCAAGAGTCAGGGACAACGGCACCTCCGCAAACGATGCACCGGATCAATTCAGTTTGTCGCATGCCGGCGAGGGCTGGGAAGGTCACCCTCACGGTACGTGCGATGAACAGATTGACTATGAGCTGTACGATGCTCCCCAGGGGCAAGTCAAGGTGAGGTAGCAGTCATCCACGTTCCACATCGGTTCTGGCTAGCATAGGGAACGGCGCCGTCTTCCACTGAGGCGAGGTCTTGAAGAGGCTGGAGAGCACTCTCCGGCCTCTTTTCCTTTGCATCGGGTCACACAGTCACTCACGAGACCGCTATGCCTTCACAGCTACAGTCATCGCACCTCCCCCTGTAGAACTGCGCCGAGTCGAGAGAAGGCCAGCCAGTACATCAGTCTGGGTAGATGCCATCTTACTTTGGGATTGTCGTATTGGGCGTGTTGGCGCGCCAGGGGAAGATACAGGGCCTGTGGGCTGGCGCCTCTGTCTGACAGAGGGCGAGTTCAGGGTTATAGTGACCGCGGTCGTATCTGTTGGGCAGCAGTTGCATGCCCCGTACCCCGTTTGCAGAGCGCCTAGACTCAGACGAGCGTGGCCTGAACAGGCCCGGACCGGTCTGGGAACGCCAGAGACAGCCAAAGGACAAGTGAATGATGACGCCCCCCCCAATGCGCCCAGCTTTCCAGCGCCTCCGACGAGGGAAACCCATCCCGGTCGGCCGTGGCAGCGCACGGTTCATGCGGAATGCCGGGCAAAGTACGCCAGCGCAGACGGGATACATGGCTGTCACTCTGGCAGATCATCCAGCACCTGCTTTAGACGCCGCCGATATTCCTCAAAAGCACTCCGGCCGGCAGCGGTCAGTCGCAGGTTGGTGTTGGGCCGCCGGCCTTTGAAGCGCTTTTCCACGTCAAGATAGCCAGCTTCTTCCAGCTTGCTCATGTGCGCCGACAGATTGCCCCACGACAGGCCAGTCTGATTGACCAGAAAGGTGAAATCGGCGCTTTCGACCACATAGAGCAGAGCCATGATCGCCAGCCGGGCTGGCTCATGTACGAGCCGGTCAATCTCGGCCAGCGCCGAGTAATCCTGGCTGCTGGTTATCTCACTCATGCGGCACACCCTCCTGCTGGAGAGGGTATCTCTTGAGAAAGCGGACGAACAACACCAGCCCCGGCAGGAAGACCAACCCACCGATTATCACCGCATAGATGGGCTGGTTCAGCAAGATCATCAGAAAGACGGCCAGTGCCATCATGACCGCAATATAGTAGCCGCGGGGAAAATCGACGAAATAGGCGACCAGGATCAGGGGCGGTCCAGCAAAGAGTGACCCCAGGGTGGCCACTGCCAGAC
>JBFFCR010000253.1:0-6064 GCA_041559855.1 Anaerolineae bacterium
ATGGCGTTGCCGAGGCGCGGCGATTGGCGGCCGAGTTGCGCACACTCGCCGATGCGGTCCAGGATCTGGCAGACGGGATGCAGGGGCAGGGTGCATCTGGGTAAAGTGTCTCAGCCACAAGGAGCCCCCTACCATGGGGGCTTTTTTGCGGGTTGAGGGCAAGCGCTGGTTTTCGCCGGGAAGTGAGTTCGGGTATAATGGGAACCTATGTGTTGGCCCTGTGGTTGGAGGCGCCCAGGACCATTGCTGTTGGCCGGCACGTCAGTACCGAGTTCCCATCAGGCTGGTACCTGTATGTAGGCAGCGCCCTGGGTCCTGGGGGGCTGCGGGCCCGGCTCTCGCGACATTGGCGGCGGCTTGGATCCGGCAAGCGAGCCCACTGGCACCTGGACTATCTGCGCGAGGTTACTGCCTGGGGTGGCGCCTGGGCCTCTCACTCCAAAGAGCGGCTGGAGTGCAGCTGGGCGGAGCTCCTGCGCCGGCGGCGCGGTGCGAGCATTGCCGTGCGTGGGTTTGGCGCTTCGGATTGTCGCTGTCGGGGGCACTTGGTGCGCGTGGCGTCGTTGCCCGGCGAGGCCTGGTTTGCCAGCCTCCTGGGCGCGGAAAGGGTAGCCGTGGCATCTGACGAGATGGACGAGTTGCTAGAGATCCTGGTCTCGGCCGATGAGGATAGTCGAGAGGAGGCCGCGCTGGCTCTGGGGCGCTATGGGGCAGCGGCGGCCAAGCGGCTGGCAGCCCTTCTAGCTTCGGGGGAGGTGGATGCCCGCTGGTGGGCCACCAGGGCTCTGGCAGAGGTCGGCGGGGGTGATGGTGTACCGGCGCTAGTGACTGCCCTGAGCGATCCCGACGCTGATGTGCGTGCCTGTGCGGCGCTGGCCCTCGGACGTTCCGGCGATGGCGCTGTGGCGCCCGAGTTGGCGGATAGGCTCGCTGACGAGAGCGCCTTTGTCGCCAGCATCGCGGCCGATGCGCTGAGTATGCTGGGCGACCCGGCGGTCGAGGCTCTGGCTGGCAGGCTCACCGATGAGAGGCCTCACACGCGGCTGCTGGCTGTACGGGCGCTGGGGCGTATTGGCTCTGAGAGGGCGATCGGACCCCTCTTCGGCGTATTGGAGGATCCAAGCTACCTGGTGCGCTACTATGCTCAGGAAGCCCTGGATGCATCGGGCGCGGGCATGGTGTACGTGATGCCGTGACCCAGGGAGGCTGGGGATTTCAGCGATAGGAGAGTAGAGCAGTGGCAGACGTTAGTGTCAAATGGACAGGGGGCAAGCAGTTTCTTGCGGCAGATGGGGCCGGTCATGTGGTGGTCACCGATGCCGAAGGGCAGGGATTCAAGCCGCCGGATCTCATGATGGTGGCTCTCGTTGGCTGTGCGGGAGTGGATGTCGTGAGCATCCTGGAGAAGAAGCGACAAAAGTTCTCAAGTGTCGAGGCCCGGATCGGCAAAGAGCATGCGTCGGACGCGCCCTGGCCTATCGAAAGGATCGAGTTGGAGTGGACGGTACGGGGCAAGGGTTTGAAGGAAAAGGCCGTCCGCGATGCGGTGCAGTTGGCGGAGGACAAGTATTGCTCGGTTTCGGCCAGCATGACGAGCAAGCTGGTGACGACCGTGCGTGTGATCAACGAGGGTGAGGAAGAGGAATAGCCTGTGAACCCGGAGTGGATGGCGCTACAGGCCGAGATGAGGGCCTGCAGCCGGTGCCTGGATGCAGGGTACCAGATTGCACTGGGAGCCGTCTTTTCCGGGCTGGCGCCCACACCGCTCATGCTGGTCGGGCAGGCGCCGGGGATCACCGAGGCCCAGGTAAAGCGCCCCTTCAATGCATCGTCAGGGACGCGATTGTTTCAATGGCTGGCTGAGGCCGGCATGGAAGAGGCCGATTTCCGGGCGCGCTACTATATGACAGCGGTGACCAAGTGCTATCCCGGCAAAGATCCCGGCGGCAAGGGCGACCGGAGGCCGAGCCGCGCCGAGCAAAAGCTCTGCCGGCCCTTTCTGGAGCGGGAACTGGCGCTGGTCCAGCCGCGCGTGCTCCTGGCGGTGGGTGGCCTGGCGATCGAGACGCTGCTCGGCCAGAGGCTACGACTGACCGAGGCTGTGGGTCGCGTGTTTGAGGTGGACGGGCGGTACGTCCTGCCACTGCCCCATCCCTCGGGCGCCAGCCTTTGGCCGAACCGGCCTGAGAATCAAGCACTGCTACGGCAAGCGCTGGCCCTGCTGCGTGAGGAATTGGCGCCCTATCTATCGCAGCGCGATGGCGAGGGCCTTCTATAGTACAAGGAGAACAATCGGAGTGGGAGGAGAGTTGCACATGGAAATTCAAGTGGTGGCGGGTAGCATCCAGTCGTTCGAAGATGATCTGATCGTCGTAAACCTATTCGAAGGTGTCGAAATGCCCGAAGGCGCGACGGGCGCAGTGGATCAGGCGATGAGCGGCGCGATCCGCGAGTTGATCGCTGACGGCGATTTCCAGGGTAAGCGTGGGGAGATCGTGGTGCTCTATCCGCGTGGCGCAATCCCCGCATCTCGAGTCGTCGTGGTGGGGCTTGGGTCGCAGGAGGGATTCACGCTAGAGTCGGTGCGCCATGCCGCCGCCGCTGCGGCGCGAAAGGCCCGCGATCTGGGGGTCAAGTCGTTCAGCAGCATTGTGCATGGAGCCGGCGCGGGGGACCTTGCGCTGGCGGAGGCTGCGCAGGCGGTGGTGGAGGGCACGATTCTGGGCCTGTACCGCTATCAGGAGTTGAAGAACAAGGCCCCGGACCGGCCCGATCCGGAGCAGTTCACCCTGGTGCAGTTTGATGAGGCAAAGGTGCCCGAGGTGGAAAAGGGCGCTGAGCTGGGCGAGATTGTGGCCCTGGCGGCCTGCCTGGCCCGCGATCTGATCAACCGCCCGGCAAACTATGCGACTCCTACCGACCTGGCTGAGCTGGCCATGGAGATTGCCGGCGAGTTCGACACCATGCGCTGCCAGGTGCTGAGCGAGGAAGACGCGAACGAACTCGGCATGGGCTCCTTCTTGGGCGTGGCCCAGGGCAGCGAGGAACCCGCGCAGTTCATCGTCATGGAGCACAACCCGGGCCGGGAGGATCTGGACACCATCGTCCTGGTTGGCAAGGGGATCACGTTCGACTCGGGTGGCATCTCGCTCAAACCTGGGGAAAAGATGGACCGCATGCGGGGAGACATGGGTGGCGCCGCGGCTGTTCTGGCGACATTGTTGGCCGTGGGCCAACTCGAGATCCCTTTGCATGTGGTGGGCCTGATGCCGGCAACGGAGAATCTGCCCAGCGGGTTTGCCTACAAGCCCGGCGATGTGATCACGGCGATGAACGGCAAGACCATCGAGGTGATCAACACCGACGCGGAGGGGCGTCTGATTTTGGCTGATGCGCTGGCTTATGCCTCTCGCTTTGAACCCAAGGCGGTGGTCGACCTGGCAACCCTGACCGGGGCTTGTGTAATCGCTTTGGGCCGGGGTATTGCAGCGGGCGCCTTTTGCACGGATGATGGCTTGCTGGCGCGCTTGCAGGCTGCCAGTCAAAGCAGCGGTGAGCGCATCTGGCACATGCCCCTGTATGACGAGTACATGGCCAGCCTGGAGAGCATGACTGCTGATCTGGCCAACACAGGCGGACGCTTCGGAGGCGTCGGCGCTTCGGCCATGTTCCTCAAGCAGTTCGCTGAAGGGTACCCTTGGGCTCACCTGGATGTGGCCGGGGTGACCTTTGAGGAACGGTCACCTTCGCCCAAGCTCCCGGCGTACCTGCAAAAGGGAGGCACTGGCTTTGGCGTGCGTCTGCTGGTTCAGTTCCTGCGCGATTGGAGTGCAACCGGCTGACGCGGCCATAGACTGTCCCTGGCCATGACGGGACGCTGACAGAGGACCTGGCCCGCGCGCACGTGCGCTACAGGGATCCCTGGAGGCGTCCCGTTTGCCTTTGGTTTCGCGGCTGGCGCACGGAACGGAGTGCAGCCTCACTGGAGTCACGGCAAGTCCCCCAATTCCCCCCACCATGGCGAGACAGCAAACACCAAACGCCAAGTCGTTCTGTATGCCGCTTGACCGGCATGGGGTTTTCGTGTATAATCCCTCGGTCATTGCAGCAAAGCTCAAGGGACGCGTGGCCTGTACCAGCTTACTCTCTAGCTCTCTGACTCTTGGACTGGCGTCGCCTCGGTGCCGGGTACGTAGCGCGCTGGAAGGGAAGGCCTCACGATGAAGATTGGCGTCTATGTCTGCTATTGCGGTTCCAACATCGCGGCCTCCGTGGACGTGGAGGCAGTGGCGGAGTACGCCCGTGGGTTGGATGGCGTGGTCGTCGCCCGGACCAACAAGTACACCTGCTCTGATCCGGGACAAGATTCGATCCGCCAGGACATCAGGGAGTCTGGCGTGGACCGCGTTGTGGTGGCGGCTTGCTCGCCAAGGATGCACGAGCGGACCTTTCGCGCAGCCCTGCAGGCGGCGGGCCTCAATCCGTACTTTCTCGAGGTCGCCAACATCCGCGAACACTGTTCCTGGGTGCATTCTGATGTGCCGGTCGCTACGGAAAAGGCCCAGGACCTGATCCGCGCAGCTGTGGAGCGCGTGCGCCAGCACGAACCTCTATGGGCGCGCACGGAACAGGTCACGCGAGCGGCGATGGTGGTGGGCGGCGGCGTTGCTGGCATCCAGGCCGCGCTGAACATTGCCAAGGCCGGCCATCCGGTTTACTTGGTGGAGCGTTCACCATCCATCGGCGGGCACATGGCCCAACTGGACAAAACCTTTCCCACCCTCGATTGCTCGGCCTGCATCCTCACGCCCAAAATGGTGGATCTGGCTGCCCATCCCAACGTTCACCTGTTGGACTATAGCGAGGTGGTCGATATCAAAGGCTACGTCGGCAACTTTCAGGTGACGGTGCGCCGCAAGCCGCGCTACGTGCACGTGGACAGGTGCACAGGCTGCGGCTCATGCGCGGAGGTCTGTCCCCGCGAATTGCCCAGCGAGTTCGAGCTGGGCCTGTCGACGCGCAAAGTGATCTACCGGCCCTTCCCGCAGGCGGTGCCCAATGCCTTTGTCATCGACAAGGTGGGTATCGCCCCCTGCCAGGATGCCTGTCCGGCGGGCCAGCATGCCCAGGGGTACATCTCCTACGTCCGCGAGGGGCGATTCGAAGAAGCATTGCGCATCATCCGCGAGGACAATCCTTTCCCCAGTGTGTGTGGTCGCACCTGCCATCACCCCTGCGAGGGTCGCTGCAACCGCCGCCTGGTCGACAATTCGATCTCTATCATGGAGCTGAAGCGCTTTGTAGCGGACTATGCCTATTCGCGGGGGCTGCCAATGCCCAACGAACGGGTGCCCCAGGTTCGGGAGGAGCAGGTTGCCGTGGTCGGCTCCGGTCCGGCAGGCTTGACGGCAACTCGGGACCTGGTCAAGATGGGGTACGGTGTGACCGTTTTTGAGGCCCTGCCGGTTGCCGGAGGGATGATGCGCACCGGTATCCCCGAACATCGCCTGCCGAAGGCAATTCTGCAGCGGGACATCGATGACATCATCCTTGCCTTGGGGGTGGAGCTCCGGTTGAACACGCCGGTCCAGGACCCGACGAGGTTGCTCAAGGTCAACGGGGGCCGGTACGATGCAGTCTATCTGGCTACGGGCATCAGCCAGATAACACGGCTGGGCATTGAAGGTGAAGAACTGGATGGTGTCCTGTCGGCTGTCCCATTCCTGCGCCAGGTGAACCTGGGACAGCGTGTGCAGATCGGCAAGCGAGTGGCCGTGGTCGGCGGGGGGATCACCGCGGTGGATGCGGCCACCACGGCCCTGCGCCTGGGGGCTGAGGAGGTGAGCCTGGTCTACCGCCGTTCCCGTGGCGAGATTCCGGCCTATCCCTGGGAATTGGAGGAGGCAGAGGCCGAGGGCATCAACCTGGTGCCCAACACGGTGGCGACGCGGATCCTGAGCAGGGACGGGCGCGTGGTAGGCATGGAGTGCGCGCAGTCGAGGCAACTCAGCCGCATTGACGACAGCGGCAAGCGGGTGGTGGTGCCCGAACGGGGCACCGAATC
>JBFFCR010000254.1:0-6058 GCA_041559855.1 Anaerolineae bacterium
GTCGAGTGCCGGCGCCTTTTCCGAGGCCCTCACCGCGGCGGTAGCCCAGAGCCGGGCGAGTGCCACGCAAGAAGCGCAACTGGCAGCGCTGTACGCGCGGGTGGAGGAGGCCCTGGCTGAGCAGCAGTGGGCCCTGGCCCTTGGGCTGTGCGGGCAGATCATGGCCCGGCAGCCAGCCTACCGGAAGATCGCAGAGTTATTCAGGCAAGCCAATTATGGCCTCACCCGCCAGCAGGAGTGGGAAACCCAACAGGAGCAACTGGTCGTCCTCTACGACGAGGCGATGAAGCGGATGGCAGAGGCCAACTGGGACGAAAGCATCCTGCTGTTAGCGCAGATCCAGGACCAGAGCCAGCCATTCACCTTCCGCGACGTGCCGCAGAGGTTGGCCGAGGCGCGGGAGGTCCAGGCCCGCGCCGAATCGGAGCGCCACGCACGCCTCGAGGTGCTGCGCCAAGAGGCATTGGCCGGGGCTGAGTACCTGGAATCACTGCTGGCTGAATGGCAAGAGATGGAGCCTGAGCGAGAGGACCTTGGGACCCTACGAGCCTTGCTCCGCGATCTGATTTATACGGAGAAGGCCGATCTCGTGGAGGACACTCTCGTCCGATACCCCGACCCGACACCAGCTATGGTCGTACCCCAGGCTACCGCGCCCATCTGGCAGCAGATCGGCATCGAGATGGTGACCATCCCGGCAGGCGAGTTCCTGTACGGCGAGAAGAAAGAGCGTGTCCATTTGGAGGAATACGCGATGGCCAGGACGCCGGTGACCAACGCTCAGTACAAGGCCTTTGTCGAGGCTACCGACCACGATCCCCCGAGCCACTGGAAGAGTGGAACGATTCCCAATGGGAAGGAGGATCATCCTGTGGTCCATGTGAGCTGGCACGATGCGGTGGCCTTCTGCCAGTGGGCAGGCTGCCGTCTCCCGACAGAGCAGGAGTGGGAGAAGGGAGCGCGAGGCACCGACGGACGCAAATACCCTTGGGGAGATAATTGGGACAAGGACCAGTGCAACTCGGGCAAGCTGTTCGGAGGCGGAACATCTCCGGTGAACCATTACCCCAACGGGGCCAGCTGCTACGGGTTGCTGGACATGGCCGGGAATGTGTGGGAGTGGTGCGAGGACTGGTACGACGCGAACCGCAAGTACCGGGTGCTGCGGGGCGGCTCGTGGTTCGTCATGCGGTACGGCACTGACTCCTCCGACCGCTTCGGGGTCGATTCAGGCAACCGCCGCAGCGATTTCGGGTTTCGTTGTGTGGGGTTGCCCACGTATTCTCCCTGAACGAGACCTGACAGGTTTTCAAAACCTGTCAGGTCTCATGAGCCTTCAGGCAGACAAGATCGCTTGACAGAATAGGAATGGCATCATGGATCTGACCATATTTTGCACGCAATGTGACACCCTGCTGCTGGACGCGCCCAAATGTCCAGCCTGCGGCTGGCGGCGGCCGCCACCGGCCGAGGTGGGCACCCAGGTGTGGCAGTACAACGCCGGGGCCAAGCTGGGCTGCACCTCGCTGGCCCTGGCCGGCGACCGCCTCTATTTTGGCGATGCCGGGCACCCGGGACAACCGGGCTCGGTCCACGCCCTGGACGCAGCCTCGGGGGAGGTCGTGTGGTGCGCGCCGCTGCCCCAGGACGCGCCCTCTGACAGCCTGGCGACCGGCAGCGACCGGGTCTACACCAGCGCCACCGAGGCGGGTGGCCTTTCGCCGGACAAGGCGCTGCTGGCCCTTGACGCAGACACCGGCGATCTGGCCTGGACCTACCAGACCGGTGCGCTCAACCTATCGGCCCCGCTGCTGCACAACCAGATCGTCTATGCGGTGGGCAGCGACCGCAAGCTCCACGCCGTGGATGCCGTCAGCGGCAAGCGCGTGTGGATGGCCGGAATTGCGGGCTGGGGCCGCGCCGCGCCCGCTGCCGGTGGAGGGCTGCTGTTCATGGGCACGGAGCAGAACCGCTTGCTGGCCCTCGATCTGTCCGATGGGCGCCAGCGATGGAGCCACTCCGGGCAGGGCTGGTTCGCCGCCACCCCGTCCATTCACGAGGGCGTGGTCTATGCCGCCTGTTGGGACGGCACGCTCTATGCGCTGGAGCTCGACAGCGGCAAGCTGGTGTGGCGCTTTGAGCTGGGCCCCCATGCCTACCTCCTCACCTCCCCGGTGGTCAGCGGCGAGCGCGTCTTTGTGGGGAGCCGCGATCACTGCCTCTACGCCGTGGACCGGCACAGCGGCGAGGGCGTGTGGCGCTTTGAGACGGGCCGGCGGGTGTACGCCTCCCCCGCCGTGGCACAGGGGCTGGTCTACCTGGGCTCCGACGACAGCCACCTCTATGCCCTGGATGAAGAGTCGGGCGAATTGCGCTGGCAGATCGACCTGCCCGATCGCTGCCGCACGGCGCCCCTGCTCGCCCAGCAACGGCTGTACGTGGCCTGCCAGGGTGGCGAGGTGCTGGCGTTGTCGGTGGGTGAGGAAGAGGCGGTCGAGGATCCACAGATCTACCTGGACCAGGAAGAGTATGCCAAGGCCGCTGCCGCCCTGGCCCTGACTGGCGAGTTCAAGGAAGCGGCGCGCATCTATGCTGACCGACTCGACGAACCGAACCACGCCGCGCAGCTCTATGAGCAGGCCGGCGATGCCATGCGGGCCGCGCGCCAGTACGAGCAGGCACGGCAGAAAGAACAGGCCCTGGAGCAATGGCGCGCCATGGGCAAGGTCGAAGCCGTGGCTCGCATCCTGCAGGACCTGGGCCGGCCGCTGGAGGCTGCCGAGGCCTTGGAGGAAGCAGGGCAGCTTCTCGCCGCCGCCGAGCTGTATGAGAAGGTGCTCGAGCAGCCGGCCAAGGCCGCCGACCTCTACCGCCAGGCAGGAAAGCTGGGCAGGGCACTGAGCTGTTATGTCAAAGTTCGCGACGTGGGCAACGAGATCGGCGTCCTTATCGCCATGGACCGCAGCGAGGATGCAGCCCGCCGCTACGAGGAAGTGGGCGAGTACGTCCGCGCGGCCGAGCTCTATGTACAGGTCGACGAGCCTGCGCTGGCGGCCGCCATGTGGGCCAAGCAGGGCGAGCATCGCAAGGCAGCCGAGTTGTACGCCAAGGTGGGCGAACGTGCCGAGGCGGCGGCGCAGTACGAGCAGGCCCGCGCCTGGCAAAAGGCAGCCGGCCTCTACCTGGATCTAGACCAGTCGCTCAAGGCCGCGCACTGTCTTGAGGAGGGAAAAGAGTTCTCCAGGGCCGGCGCCCTCTACGAGCAGGAAGCCCTCCGCCTGGAGGAGGAGAGCGGGGGCAAGGCCGAGGAGCGGTTGGCCGACCTCTTTGAGCGGGCCGCGATCTGTTTCGATCGCGAGTACGAGCGCGACCGCTGTGACCGCTGTCACCAGAAGATACGCTACTACCGTCACCAGCCGGTGCTCGCCCTCATGTTGAAGCAGGAGGAGGCATTTGTCAAGGGCAGCTACAACTACCTGACCATGGACCTGATCAATAACGGGCGAGGCATTGCCGACAAGGTGGAGGTGACGCTGGTCCCGGTGCCGGCCACAGGCAAGAACTTTGCCGGCGAGTTGACCAAGTCAATCCAGGGCATCGGCCGCTTTGGCTCCCACAAGGACACGCTGGCCGTGCGGCCTCTGGCCTCCGGCAAACTGAGCCTGGACGTGCAGCTTGTCTACCACGACCGCAAGGGCCAGGCCTTTGAGGACAGCAAGCGATGGTTCGTCGACGTGAAGGACGAGGTAGGGTCGGGGCAGTTCACGCCGCAGGAGATCCACATCCACCAGGGCGACTATATCGCCGGGGAAAAGATCGGCGGTGACTACCTGGCCGAAGGCAGCCAGAAGGGCGATAAGGTAGAGATCAGCCGCGGGGGCCCGGCGGGCGTCAAGGTGACGGATTTAGCAGAGGCGGGTCTGAGATGCCAGGCCTGCGGCGCGCGCCAGGCGTCGGGGGCGGCCTATTGCGAGCAATGCGGCGTCAAACTGGAAGGATCACAATGAAGCAAAATCGTAGCGGTTGTCTCAGTGGGGGTTGTCTGACCCTGGTGATAGGAATTCTACTGGGCATGGCCCTCACGCTCGGGATCCTCCTGGTCTGGGCCATCTTGCAGCCGGCGGACCGGACCCCGCTCACGAATCACCTGGAGCCGGGGGATCTGGACCTGGAAGTGACCATCAGCGAGGCCTATCTCAACCAGGCGGTCGCCCAGAACCTGGCCGCACGGCAGGAGGGCGATCCGCTGTCGATCATCCTCGATTTTCACCAGGAGGGGCGGGTAGAGGCGAGCCTGGAGGGGTTCGTCCACATTCTGGGACTCGACACGCTGTCGCCCGTCCTGGATGCCGAGCTCTCCCTGGGCGTGCGCGACGGAGAGCTGGCGGTGCGCATCGAGCGCGTGGGGGTGGGCGCGCTACAGATCCAGCGCGACTCGATGCCTGCGATCGCCGAGCCGGCATTGCAGTCGGTCGAGGAGGCCATCGAGGCGGCCCTCATCGAGCAGCTCGTGCCTGCGGGCTACCAGATCGTCGGGATCGCGAGCGACGAAGACAGCATGACATTGGGCTTCAGGCGGCAGTAGGGATCCGGTTCAATCCGGTCCAAGAGGTAAGACGATGAGCACGAGACGAGTAGGCAAGTACGAGATCCTGGACGAGATCGGCCGCGGCGGATTCGGCACGGTGTACCGCGCCCGCGATACCATGCTGGATCGCGTGGTGGCCCTGAAGGTGCTCCATCCCCAACTGCTGGTGGACCCTACCTTCCTGACCCGCTTCCAGCAGGAGGCGCGCACGGCGGCCAGGCTCAACCATCCTTACATCGTCACCATCCACGAGTTGGGCGAGACCGAAGGGGTGTGGCACATCGCCATGGCGTTCCTGCCGGGCCGGCCCCTGGACCGCATCATGCGCGAGGAGGGGCCGCTGGAGCCGGAGCGGGCCCTGACCGTCGCCCGCGACATTGGCGCCGCGTTGGACCATGCCCACAGCCTGGACCTGGTGCACCGCGACGTCAAGCCCAGCAACATCATCGTGGGGGAGGACGGCCACGCCACGCTGACCGATTTCGGGTTGGTGCGGGCCGCGCTGTCGAGCACCCTGACGACGACCATGGGCCTGATCGGCACCCCAACCTACATGAGCCCCGAGCAGTGCGAGGGGGAGGAGCTGGACGGCCGCAGCGATCTGTACGCCCTGGCGGTGGTGCTATACGAAATGCTGACCGGGCGCGCCCCTTTCCAGGCCGACACGCCGCTGGCCGTGATGCGCGGTCACGCCGACAAGCCCCCGCCCCCACCCCGCGCGCTGAACCCCCGTTTGTCTGAGCCGCTGGAGGCCGTGCTGCTGAGATCGCTGGCCAAGGACCGGGCGGCACGGTACGCCAGCGGAGCTGGCCTGGCGGAGGCCCTGGAGCAGGCTCTGCAGGCCAGGGATGCGCGGAAGCCCACTGCCCATGCTGCTGTGACGCAGGCGCCAGCCAAGGCGGAGAAAGCGCCGGGGAAAAGGATGCCGGGCTGGGTCCTGCTATTAGGCGGGGTACTGGCCGTGGCAATCGTGGCAGTAGCCCTGGTGTTACTATCCGGTGGAGACACCGGTGCAGAGACCCGGACTCCCGAACCGACTCAGGTTGTCGCAGCGGCGCCTACTTCCACGACCGCGCCCACACGCACCAGCACACCCTCATCCACTTTCACCCCGACGCCCACACGCACCAGCACACCGACGCCAACGAATACCCCCAGGCCATCGCCCACTCCCCTCGTCGGCGGCAGCGGGCGCATCGCCTTTCGCTCTTCCCGAGACGGCAACGCTGAGATCTATGTCATGAACGCCGACGGCAGCGGCCAGATCCGCCTGACAGACAACCCGGCCAGCGATGGGTCCCCTGCCTGGTCGCCGGACGGGACGCGCATTGCCTTCACCTCCGAGCGGGACGGCAACTGGGAGATCTATGTCATGAACGCCGACGGCAACAAACAGACCCGGCTGACTGACAACCTCGCCGAGGATCGCTACCCTGCCTGGTCGCCGGACGGGACGCGCATCGCCTTTGA
>JBFFCR010000255.1:0-6024 GCA_041559855.1 Anaerolineae bacterium
CAGCCAGGGCATACTGCCCGGGCCATATTCACAGCGCTCTCAGAGCGTCCCGAAGTGAAAGGGAGCTCTGTTGCCCTCCTATTACTCGTCCTCGTCGTCGTCCTCGTCGTCGTCCTCGTCGTCCTCCTCGTCGTCCCAATCGTCATCGTACGACATGTCATAGGCCCAATCCAGGTCGAGGGGATCTATGCCGATCACCTCCACTTCGGTATCGCAATGCGGGCAGAAGAGCTTTTGACCTATCCGAGGGTTATTCAGAACGATCTTCTCATCACAATCCGGACAATATGCACTGGCCATTTCTATACCTCCTCATCTTCTCACAGTTCTCGGTCATCACAGAGCAGCCCCAAAGGCTGCACACCTTCGAGAGTACCTGGCCCGTGTGCAAAAGCCGGGGAAAAAGGCTATCAAGAATGTCGCAAATGGGTTCGCTTTGTGCAATTCTTGCGATAGCGCGAGCGCGGGAATCAGCGTCCTGTGGCCGAGACTCAGTCTGCGTCGGGGTCGAAGGAATACCCTGCGCCGGGCACAGTGCGAATATAGCGAGGGCTACGGGGTTCTGGCTCCACCTTGGCCCGCAAACGGCTGACCAGCCCGCGCACCAATTCCCTGTCACCCCGCCCGGTGTATCCCCACACGCGCTCGACAATGACCTCAGAGGGCAAGACCTGTCCGCGGTGGGTCATCAACGTGTAGAGCAAGCGGAATTCCAAGTGAGTCAGTCGCCTGGAGCGGCGACCGGCGATCTCGACAGTGCGGTTGGCAGCATCCAGGGTCAGGCCGGACTGGCTGAGGGTGGGCAGGCTGAATAGCGGCACCGTGCCTGCACGCCGCATGAGGGCTTGCACCTGGGCGATGAGCAGCCGCGAGCTGAAGGGCCGGACGACCACCATGTCCGCCCCAGCCTCCAGAATAGAGAAGTGAAGGTCTTCGTCAATGGGGCTGGTGATTACGACGAGTGGTACCGGGGTCTCGGCACGAGCATGCCGGACCTGGCTCGCGAGATCACCGCCGAGGGCCAAGACGACCAGGTCAGCAGGCCGCTCCAGCCAGCTCTTCATGGCCCGCTCCAGGTTCTGCGACATGGTCACCGCCAGCCCAGCGCGTTGGAGTACCACGGACAGGACGGCTCTCTCATCAGCATTGTCAGCAAGCAACATGGCATACATAGCCCGAAACACCTCCTGCAGAGCTGCGCATGCTGGCGCCTACCAGTATAGCATCGTTGAGACCGGGCGTCAATCTGAAGCCCGGCGCCACTGCGGCTGTTGCAGAGTCGTAACTCCGCACAAGCTCCCGCTGGACAACAGTCCGGCGGAGGCCAGAAATTCGCGCGAACTGGCAGAACTCTCGCGTTCTCGGCCTGCCGCGGATTGTAATCCGCGGTGAGCGCAAGGTGCTAGTGCGCCTCTACTCGGCTGTCAAGGGAGAATCCAACAGCCGTGCCAGCGCCACTTGGCACCCCGCCAGGGTTCTGTAGCTGCGCCTGCACGACATGGACGCCAGAGGACGGTGACGAAACCTAGCCCGCAATCCAGCCCCTACCGGCCTTCCAGCGCCCTCTCCACCGCCGTCCAGGCATCCAGCAGACCCCAGCCGTAGACATTGTTGGGCACGCTTGACGGCCCGTCATTGCCACACCCACACACCAGGCCCGGGCTGTACACCCCCTCCGAACAAGCCGAATCCACCGTCAGCCTGCGCGCCGTCTCGAGGAGAAGCTGTTCCGTGCGATCAGGATCGCCAACCAGGGTAGGCTCGGCGGACCAGAGCAGGGCCACCGCGCCAGCCACATGCGGCGCCGCCATCGAGGTGCCGGGCACGCTGGCGTAGCCACCGGGCACTGCCGAGCGGATCTCAATGCCGGGCGCTGCCAGGTCGGGTTTTGGCAGATTGCCTTCACTCTCGACGGGACCGCGACTGCTAAAGCTGGTCGCCACCCCATTCTCATAGGTCGCGCCCACGGTCAAAGCGGCGTCGTAGAGCGATGGTGGGTGCATCACTGTGCCGCAGGCAGGCCCGTCGTTTCCGGCGGCGGACACGAACATCTGTCCCGCCGCCCGGAGATTATCGACGGCGATGCGCAGCGTGTCAGGCAGGCAGCCTTCTTCGGGCGGGCAGCCCCACGAGTTGTTGACCACCTGTGCACCTCGTTCCGGGATACCGTCGTGCAACGGGTCCCCGCCGTGCGGGAAGGGAGCCAGCAGGAATTCCATGCAGCTCAGATAACTCCCCGGGTTGCCAAAGCCGTGGCGCATGTTACGGCAGGCAATCCACTGCGCGCCAGGCGCCAGACCGATCTGGTTCTCGCCGTCAAGACCCAACATGATGCCTGTGGTATGGGTGCCATGCCCGTTGTAGTCGTAAGGCGCGGCTTCTCCATCCCAGGGATCGTACCAGTGATAATCGTGGTCAGCAGCAGATCCGTCCCAGCCGAGATAAGCTTCCTTCAAGGCCGGGTGCTCCCAATCCACGCCCGAGTCGGCACTGCCCACGATCACACCCTGGCCCGTGATGCCCAACTCCCACACCCTGGCGGCGCCTACCTCCGCCACGTTCCACTCGACTCCCTGCGGACCTGTAAGGTCGATAACCGGGATACCGGCGGGATAGGGGATACGACGCACGCCCGGCTGGAACTGCACCCGGGCCACGCCCGGCTCACCGACAAAGGCGCGCCGCAAACCGGGCCGGCCCTGCACCTCTATCATGTTGATCAGATAGTGAGGCCGGTATGATACACCACGCCGGTCGAGCTCGTCCCGTAGCGATGCCTGGCTGCGCTCCGCTGTCTCGACCAGCGTGCGGTAGACCCAATCCCGTCGCTCTACAGGATCGGAGATCGAGTCCGCCGCGCCTAGGTCGGCCTGTTCTTCGAGAAAGATGAGGAATCCATCGGGATGAAAGCCCGGCGCCCCCATGGTCAGGTACAGGATCACGACGCCCGCCCATCCCAGAACCGCCAGGATTGCGGCTGCGACCGCCCCGCCGGGGCCGGCCTGCCGGCCCATAGCAGCGGAGCCCCCGAGCGCCGCGACCGCTTTACGCCCGATCCAGAGCAACATCCCCAGCACCCCTGCCGCCAGGGGCGCCCAGATCCTCGCCAGCAGGATCAGCATCTCCTCCACGACGCGGGGATCGACAAACGCGTAGCGGAACCAATCGTACATCAAGTGCGCGACCACCGCGGGCCAGATCGAGCCCCCGGCGCGTACGGTCAGTTCGACGCAGAGCAGGCCAAGAGCAGCAGCGGAGAGAAGGCGAGGGAGCGCGCCCCAGTCGCCGTAGGGCAACACCGAGCCTCCCTGGGCAGCCACGAACAGCAGCAAGCTTGCTGCGGCTGCGCCCGATCGCCCCCTCGTAGCCCGCCACAGCCAGGCAAACGCAAAGCCACGGAAGAGGATCTCTTCGTTCAGGGCATTCGGCAGGGCCTGGAGCAGGTTGGCCGCGGTCGTGCCGGGGCTGCCCAGCGAGCCGGCAATCACCCAGAGCCAGACGATGACCGCCCCGCTGGCAAGCGCAAGCCAGGCCGACGACGGGTTCAGCCATAGGCGCAGGCCCACCCGTCGCCAGGCCTCGGGCAGGGTGCTGCTCTGCCGCTTCGCTTCGATCCAGCCCAACCCCAACAACAGGGCTACCAGGCCCAGCAGCAGGCGCAGCGCAGCAGAGATCAGCGCACCTGCTGGCAGCGGCCCCGGCTGATCGGCCACTGTCCATTGACTGGGCAGCAGAGCCAACGCATTCAGTGTTTGGAAAGCCGTAATGGCAATGAGCAGGTTGGCGCTGGCATGGGGCAGCTCGTCCCGGCGTCTGCGGGTCGCCAGGTGCACAGGGAAGAGCAATAGAAGGTTCAACCCCAACGTCAGAAACGTCGAGAGGAGGCCCATAGCCCATGCAGGCAGAGCCTCCCTGCCCGGTGCAGCCAGCTCGAACTGGACCAGAAGGGTGGGTGGGCTGCCAAAACGATCCTGGAGCACGGCAGTGACTACCAATGGCACCAGGGCCAGCCAACCTGCCAGGAGCAGCAGGACGAACCATTGGCCGAACCTGGGACGGGAATGGGCAGGTCCTGTCACAAGATGCTCACCCCTGGTCAATGCCGGTTGCCCACGCTCTTTATCGATCCAATTCGAGCCAGTGAGGGGATCACGAGCGTCCTATTCCATCTCCACAGCCAGCACCACGGCCTCGCCACCGCCCAGGCACAGGCTCGCCATGCCACGCTTGAGCCCCCGATCCCGTAGGGCGTACAGCAACGTCACCAACACGCGGGTTCCCGAGCAGCCAATGGGATGACCCAGAGCGATGGCCCCACCGTTCACGTTGACCTTGCTCCAATCCCAGCCATCCTTTTCCAATTCCCTGCCGTCGGCCAGCGTTTGCGCAGCAAAGGCCTCGTTGAGCTCGATCAGATCATAGTCGGCCAGAGCGGTACCGGTGGACGCCAGCAGGCGGCGCACGGCGTGGGCCGGAGCGATGAATAGCCACTTTGGCTCCACCGCGGCCTGCGCATAGCCCGTGATACGCGCCAGCGGCTTGAGACCGAGTTGGTCCGCCTTGCGACGGCTCATGACCACCACAGCAGCAGCGCCGTCAGTGACGCCTGGCGCATTTCCAGCCGTGACAATGCCGTCCTTTTTAAAGGCCGGTCTGAGCTTGGCCAGGGCCTCGACGCTGGTATCGCGGCGCGGGGTCTCGTCAGTATCAAAGTCGAGGGGCAGGCCCTTGCGCTGGGCCACGGGAACCGGCACGATCTCATCCTTGAAGCGCCCGGCGTCGATGGCCTCGATGGCCTTGCGGTGGCTGTGATAGGAATACTCGTCCAACTCCTCCCGCGTCAGCCCGTACTGCTCGGCGATGAACTCGGCCGAGTTGCCCATGTGCTGACCGGCAAAGGAGCACCACAGGCCGTCATGGACCACGCCGTCGACCAGCTCTCCGTTGCCCAGCCTGTAGCCGGTCCGCGCGTTGGGCAGATGGTAGGGTACCATGCTCATATTCTCCATGCCACCGGCTACATACACCTCGCCGTCGCCGGCACGGATGAGTCCTGCGGCCAACATCACCGACTTTAGCCCTGAACCACACACCTTGTTCAGGGTCACTGCGCCCACCTCTGGCGGAAGGCCGCCGTGAATCGCAGCCTGGCGAGCCGGGGCCTGGCCCATGCCGTTCGGTACGACGCACCCCATGAATGTTTCGTCCACAGTGGCCGGGTCGATGCCTGCCCGCCGGATTGCCTCCCGGATGGCCACAGCCCCCAATTGCGGTCCCGGTGTAGTCGACAGAGTGCCCATGAACTTGCCGATGGCTGTCCGGCAAGCGCTGACGATGACTGCCTCGTTCTGCTCGCTCACATCTCCCTCCTGCGTGTTCTAGAGTGTACTATCTCTCCCCAGAGCCTCAGGCCCGGCGTAGGGCTGGGTCGCACCAATTTCTGCCGTGGCTGTTCTACCTCAGGCTCAAGGCTATGACTTATCTGATATGTACCGGCTACCGTAGCCAGGGATTGAATCGCTTCTCTTCTCCGATCGATGTCGCCGGTCCATGTCCCGAATAGACCACCGTATCATCGGGCAAGGCAAACAACACCCTCTGGATGCTGTCCATCATCTGCTGAAAGTTGCCACCCGGCAGGTCGGTGCGGCCGATGCTCCGATGAAAGAGGACATCACCATCAAACAGGACGCCGTTGGCCTCTTCGTAGAAGCACACATGGCCCGGTGTGTGGCCTGGCGCGTGCAGCACCTTGAAGCGCAGAGTCCCCACCTCCAACTCGTCACCGTCGTGGAGTTCCAGGGCCGGCGGCGGACTCGGGTCCGCTCTGAGGCCGAACATGGCAGCACCGCCCGACGCATTGAGCAGTGGCAAGTCCTGGGGATGAAGGGCCAGGGTCACCCCTGTCGCCCGCACAATGGGTCCATTGGCATAGGTGTGATCAAAATGGGCATGGGTGTTGAGCACGTACTCGATCAAAAGTCCCTGGCGCCCCACTTCTGCCAGGATCTTTTGCGGGTCGCC
>JBFFCR010000256.1:0-6013 GCA_041559855.1 Anaerolineae bacterium
GATCCTTGATCCCGGCAGCCGTGACCTGGCAGCGTCCCTATCCCTGGTGACCCAACTCCGGCGGTTGGCCCTAAAAAAGAGCTTCCGCGCCTTGGGTTATCCGATCATCGCCTTCCCCGGCGAGGTCGCCGACACCGCCGAGGGCGAGATCGTCGCTGCCACCCAATACATCGCCAAGTACGCGGGTATAATCGTCGTGGATCACTTTGATCCCGCAGTGGCTTACCCGCTGCTGACGCTCCGTCTCAACATCTACACCGATCCTCAGAAGCCGATCTCGGTTGATCCAGGCGTGTACGAATTCAATAGCCCAACAGCGGACTCACCTCTGCTAACCACCACCAACTTCTCGTTGACCTACTTCTCGGTAGCCGGCGAGCTGGACGGCAGCGGGATGCCAGCCTGGTTGCTCATCTGCGACGCTGAAGGGATGAGTGTGCTGACAGCCTGGGCAGCAGGCAAATTCGACGCAGAAACAATCGCCAAGGCAGTCAAGACCTTTGGGGCCGGCGACAAAGTCAGCCACAAGAAGATCACCCTACCCGGCCACGTCGCGGTTCTCTCTGGTGAACTGGAGGAGGAGTTGCCCGGCTGGGAGATCCAGGTCGGGCCACGCGAGGCTGTCGACATTCCGGCGTATCTCAAAGCCTGGCAATAGCTCTAGACACGCAGCAGACCTAGTTGGAGCCCTGCTCAGACATGGCGCAAGAAGACAACGATACCACTAAAATGGCCATCGTCGTGTTCAAGCCCACCGACCAAGTGGTCCAGGTGGAGATCGGCACCCTGCTCTCTGACGCAGCCGTGCAGGCCGGCGTTGCCCTGAACCTACCCTGCGGAGGTCAGGGCCGCTGCGGTCGCTGCCGTGTGCAGATTGAGCACGGTGCCGTGAGCCACCGGAGCGGCACGCGCCTCACCTCTGCAGAGATCGACCAGGGATGGGCCCTTGGATGCCAGGCTGTTGTCAAGGGTGATGCAGTGGTCGTTGTGCCCGAACAGGAAGAGGTGGAGGTCGAGTTCGCCACCAAGGCCGTCGGAGCCGAGCGGATAGCCCTTGCAGCAGAATTCACTGACGATCTAGACCCCAGCGTGCGCCGTGTGCACCTGCTCCTAGAACCACCCAGCCTTGACGACCAGACAACAGACTGGGACCGGTTGCTGCGGGAGCTATCGCTGCAACACAGCATCAAGAATGTGTCGGCGAGCCTGCCCATGATCCGCACGCTGGGTCGCGACCTGCGTGAAGCGGAGTGGAACACGACGGCCGTTCTGGATCTGGCTGACCCAGTGCTGAATCCCTGCGCACATCCCCGCCTAATCGACCTGTTGCCTGGAGATCAGACGAATCGGTGCTACGGAGTAGCCATTGACATCGGCACGACCTCTAACGTAGTGTACCTGGTGGATCTCATCAGCGGCAAGGTTCTGGATCGCGCATCAGCCTACAGCGGACAGATTGCCGCCGGAGAAGATGTGATCTCACGGATCATCTTTTCCCAGAAGAGAGATGGTCTGAGGCGATTGCAGGGCATGGTGCTTAAGACTCTGAATGGGTTGCTGGAGGAAATGGCCTCTCGAAACCAGATCCCGCTGCGCCAGATCAGCAAGGCCGTGGTCGCCGGCAATACGACCATGATCCAGCTCTTTCTGGCCATAGATCCCAGCACGATCCGGGAGATGCCTTTCATCCCAACCATAAGTCAGGCGCTGCCTATCACTGCCGAAGAGCTGGGTTTGAACATCAACCCCCAGGGCACGGTGGACTGCCTGCCAGTGGTGGGTGCATACGTAGGCGCCGACATCACGGCCGGGGTTGTCGCTTCGAACATGATCGATACCGACGCCCTGACCCTCTTTATCGACGTGGGCACCAACGGCGAGATCGTGCTGGGCAATCGGGACTGGCTCATCACCTGCGCCTGCTCCGCTGGCCCGGCCTTTGAGGGCAGCGGCGTTCGCCATGGCATGCGCGCTACGGCAGGCGCTATCGAAGAGATCTGGATCGACCAGCGCACCCTTGAGCCAACCTACCAGACCATTGGTCAGTTGCCTGCGCGGGGCATCTGTGGTTCGGGCATGATCGGGCTGCTGGCCGAGCTGTTCATCACCGGCATCGTCGACAAGGCAGGCAAGATCCAGCGAGACCTCCCGACCCCTCGCATCCGAGTGGGCGATCATGGTGGCGAATACGTCGTCGTCTGGGCAAACCAGTCGGGCATCGGTGCCGACATCGTGATCAACGAGGTCGACATCGAAAACCTCCTGCGCACCAAGGGCGCCATCTATGCTGGATTCTCGGTCTTGGTACAGAGCGTAGGATTGGAGCTGGCCGATGTGGAGCAAGTCCTTATCGCGGGCGCGTTCGGCCAGTATATCAACGTAGAAAAAGCCATCCAGATCGGTCTGCTGCCTGATATGCCATGGGATCGCTTCCACTACCTGGGCAATACGTCGGCTCTGGGCGCATTTCATTCTCTGGTTTCGCGCCCCGTGCGGCGCAAGGTGCTCGACGCCGCCAAGATGATGACCTACCTGGAGCTATCGGCGGACAACACGTTCTACGACCAGTTCATGTCAGCCCTGTTCCTGCCACACACTGACATCACCGCTTTCCCATCAGTGCTGCGTGTGCTGAATCAAGAGGATTGAGTCACCAATCTCGAGATACTTGTCTTCAAGCGCCAACGGGACGCGCCAGAGACAGAAGGAGGAATAGAATGTACATCATCGGAGAGAATATACAGATCCTTGCTCCCAAGATCAAGGCCGCCATTGCCGATCACGATGCCACCTACGTACGTGAGCTGGCCCGCGCTCAGGTAGATCACGGTGCCAATACGCTGGATCTGAACATCGGGCCGCGCAAGCGCGACGGCGTCGAGGTCATGCAATGGATGATCGAGGAGGTCTACGACGAAGTGGGAGCCGTTCCCCTGTCGCTAGACACTACCAATGCTTCTGCCATCAAGGCAGGCCTGGAAAAGTGCGCCGAACTGGGCATCCAGGCCATGATCAACTCTACATCGGCAGACCCAGACCGTCTGAACACAACCATGCCGATGGCGGCCGAGTATGGCGCCAAAATCATCGCGCTCGCCATGGACAAGAACATTCCGGCGACTGCAGACGGGCGCGTGGGACTTGCCATGGAGGTCTTGATCCCAAAGGCGGAGGAACTCGGCATCCCTATTGAGAACATCTACCTGGATCCGTTGGTCTTGACCGTGAATGGCTGCCAGGAACATGGGCCGGAGACCTTGAATGCCATCCGCTCGTTCAAGATGCTGTGGGATCCATCGCCCATGACCACCGTCGGCCTGTCTAACATCTCCAACAGCGTGCCCCACGAGCGCCGTAGCCTGATCAACCGCACCTTCCTGGTCATGCTCATGGCCTGTGGCCTGGACTCTGCCATCGCTGATCCACTGGACGAAGAGCAGAACAGTGTAATCCGCATCGTCGAAGAACGGGATGACAGCACCGGTGTCGGCAAAGCGCTCCTTGCGCTCCACGACACCGTCGAGGCGATGGACGAGTTCACCCCTGATCACGTGGACATGCAAGATCCAGACCAACTGGCAATCTACAAGACAGTGCGCATCATCGAAAACAAGGTCATCTACGCACACGGCTACCTGACCACATAGCATCGCCGTGCCGGTCACGAACCGGTGCCGGGAGCACAGCCAAGGCCGCCCAGCAAGGCGGCCTTTTGCTAGTGCGAATCAGGCGCGATCACCTTCGTACCGTCGTTGCGCTCTTTCAAAGGGGCCTCTCTGGCCCTGGCCGGTGCGCAAGGCCTTCACCCCTGTCCAGCTTCAGCATAGCCGCAGCCCGTGCACAGCCTTGTAAAAGTATTGACATTCCAGAGCACCTGTGCTACCATTCCGCCTGCAAATCGGAGGAACTAGTTCCTAACATAGAGAAAAGGAGACACAAATGAAATATGTGAAGTGGCTCTTGCTGTTGATACTGCTGGCCAGTCTGGCCTTGGGCCTGGCAGCTTGCGGTGGCGACGAAGAGCCGACATCCCCCCCAACAGTGGAGTCGACCAAGGTTTCCGATGTGGAACCTACAGAACCACCGTCGTCGGAAGAACCCACGCAGGCGCCCGAGTCTGTCGAACCGACCGAGGTACCCGAGTCTGTCGAACCGACCGAGGCGCCGGAGGTGATCGAGGAAGAGGAATTCGACGCATCGTCCTTGTCATCGGCAACGGACCTGACCAGCTATAGGTCGGCCATGCGGATCACGACGATGGCTGACAAGGACGGTCAGGAGGAAGAGCAGACCATCGAGTTCATCATCGAGTACACCAGCGAGCCGGTAGCCCAGCACATGATGATGTCTGGAGGCGACGCTGCGGCGGCATCAGAGGACGAGACCATCGACATGTACCTGGTTGGAGGCACCATGTACATGAAGATGGGCGGCGAATGGGTTAGCATGCCAGCCACTGAAGACGATATCGACAACGATGCCATCATCACACCTGACTCGCTGCTCTCAGATCTCTGCGGTTGGAAGAATGAAGGGCGCGAAGAGATCGACGGGGTCAAGGTCCGGCACTGGAGCTTTACCAAGGAGGACTATGACAAGTGCTCGGTCCTCGAGGGCTTTATGGGGCTGGGCCAACTCACCGACGCGGGCGGTGACCTCTACGTGGCAGAGGACGACAACTATGTAGCCCTCATGGATCTGTTCTACGAGGGCGAGGGTCTCGACTTGGGCTTTGGGCAGACCGAGGAAGGCACAACAGCCCAGCGCATCGAGATCCACTACGAGATGACCGACGTGAACGAGCCGTTCACCATCGAAGCACCCGCCGAGGCGTTGGAGGCCAGCAGTCTCCCCGACGACATCCCCTTCCCGGACGATGCCGCAGATGTGACCAACATGTTTGGCATGATCACGTTCGCTTCGGCGCAGGCACCCGACGCAGTATTCGAGTTCTACAAGGCCGAGATGCCCAACAACGGGTGGACGGAAAACAGTGCAGAGGCCATGCCCGGTCTGTGGACCTTGGAGTATGCCAAGGATGGCCGGACGGCCAGCATCATGATCCTTGAGGGTGATGCGGGAGGCTCTTCTCTCATGATCACCATAACCGAGCCTGAGTAGCGAGCACGGCCTAAGCACCTGAGGGCCAGCGGGACCGGGGCAACATCTCCCCGGTCCCGCTTTTCGTTGCTTGCCATTGCATCAGGTCGGCAAGTAATCAGCACGCAGCAGCTGAATGGCTCGCCAACCTCGGACCCTGTACTCGGCCCTGTCCTATTCGCCAAGGACCCACATCAGTCCGGTCCAGACCGCTGGCTCCACGACACTCGCGTGATCGTCGGATCCGTATACCCTGCTTTGCAGGCGTAGGTTCTCATACTGCCGGCTCTTCAGCCGTTCTGTCATATCCTGCATGCTCGTTACAAACCTGCTCTCCTCTTGCCCACCAACTGCCAGAAACAGCGCCCCTCCGACGACGCCTGAATCGCTGATTCTCCCGTTCATCTTGCCTTCTTCCCGGAATGGCAACCTCTCGTTCTTTGTGAGGTCTCCACTGATGGCGATGAACTGACCAAATGGAGTGTTCCCGTTCCCGTCAGTCTGGAAGAAAGCATACAGGGTGAAGAAAGCTCCATCAGAGTGACCGACAAGCGTTCGCGGTGAGCTGGCATCCGTCGGATACTCACCATCGACAAAAGGGATCAACTCCGTCGTCAGAAATGCATAAAACGCTTCAGGTGCCCAGAGAAAGTCCCTGCCCCGATGATTCGTCTTGATGTACCCGATCCCGATGACAATCGCGTTTGGAATCCGCCCACTCTCGCTCAGAGAAGACACAATCCCGGCAACGCCACCATCGCCAATCCTCCAGCTTGAGCCATCGAAATACCAATCTGCATCCAGCACATAGATCACAGGATACCCATCGAGATGTTGCGGATCATATCCTTTCGGCAGACTGACATACACCTTATACCAGTCCGCTACTTGATCTGAATGGAACCCAAAGGTA
>JBFFCR010000257.1:0-5959 GCA_041559855.1 Anaerolineae bacterium
CGCGGGAGAGGACGGTGTAGGTGTCAGCATCTCCAGTCAGAAAGGCCAGGTCACCCGGGGCGCGCTGCCAGGCCTCGAGGGGGGTGTCGCTCTGGTAGGGCGCGTTGGCGGCGTAGGCCAGTGTGTCACCAGGTGCCAGTCGCCGGAACTGCTGGAATAGCTCAGGCCCTTCTCCAAGTGCTACTGCGGCGTCGAGTGCCTGGTTGGCGGGCAGCGCCCGGCTTTCCAGGGGGCTGTTGGCCCAGCCCTGCCCAGTGTAGGTGTCCAAGGTGGTAGCGCGCCAGTAGCGGCGCGGATACCCAAGCAGGGGCTCGCCCTGCTGGTTCGGCTGCGGGGGCGGTGGGTCGTTCGTGGTGACATAAAGCACGACCCGCTCGCTCAGATCCGGGCCCCCGGCCAGCAGGTGGGCGTTGGGGAGCTCGCTGCCCTCACCTGGGCGGTAGCCCAGGCCGCCAATGCCACCGTCCTCGATCGGCCCTAGGTATCGCTCCGCCACCCGTACAGCATCCTCCCAGGGCGCCTGAGCCACCTCCCAGAAGGCCCGGTGCACGCTCCGCGGGTACACAACGGGAACGAGGACCGCCACGATCAAGATCAGGGCGATCCAAGGGCCAAAGGAGAAGGTTAGCTCTAGCCCCAGGTCCCCGGGATAGCCGGTGCCTTGCCGGTCCCAGCGTGCTCTCTGCGACCAGAGATGGCAGATCGCCGCCAGCCAGACGGTGCAAGAGATGGCGACGACGAAGGCGAACAGGGCCATGCCGCCCCGGTTAAAGGCCGTGATGGCGACGATGGCGCCGGTGGGTGCAAGCCCGACGAGCGCCGAGCGGCGCCGGTAGATCTGCCAGGCGCCAAAGAGGGAGGCCGACCACACCAGGGCGGCCGTGAGCAGGTGGCGCACGATGGGGTCCTGGCCCGGTGCACTGCTCGCCGCTGCCTGACCCCACCACCAGAGTCGCGTGCCGAAGGTGCTGAGCCGCTGCCAGGCGAACGCCGCCGCGGACGAGAGGGGCAGGGGTCCGGCTTCCTCCCCTTGCAGCCAGTCCCCGAGCCAGCCGGCCGTGTAGCCGACCTCATCCCACAGCAAGGAGAGTGGGGGCAGGATCCTGCCGACGGTCAGGACGACAAGCAGGAGCCCCAGCAGGCCACCGAGGACGGCCGCGCTCGTGCCAGACAGGCGGCTACGGGCCAGCCGCAGGCCGAGGGGCAGGGCCAGTGCGATCAACACGATCAGCGCGGCGATCTCGACCCTATCGCCCTGCATGCTCAGGGAGCCGGGCATGCAGAGCAGCACGACGAGGGTCAGCAGGAATGGCAGCCACCCCTCGTGTGGTCGCAAGCGGTGGACGAGCCTGGCCAGGAGCGTCGCCATCTCTACGGCTCCACCGCAATGACGCGCCCGGTACCGCTGAGCACCTTGTACTCGGGCCGTCCGATGCGCTTGTGCTCGACGATGGGCCGGAACGCCACCCCCTTGGGGATGAGGTGGCTGGCGATGCTCAGTTCGGCCAGCAGGCCGGTCACAGCTTTGGCGTTGCCCTGTCCGCCAAAGGAACCCGGATCGAGCAGGATGACCGTTGGCGTCACGCCGCGGCGCATGGGCGGCAGCAGGCCCGCGATCCAGGACGGATCGCACGAGGCCGTGATCACCGCGAGCGTGGTGCCGCGGCCCAGGTTCTGGTTCATCTCAAACAGGACGCGCTCCAATGGCCAGTTCCCGCCTGCCCGTACGGCAGCGAGGGCATGCAGGATGCGCCACTGGTGAGCGGCGCCTTTCTGGGGCATGACCAGGATCGGCAGCGGTTCGATTGCGCCCGCTGCGGGGCTGGTGGTGCCATAGGCGACGAGGCCCACGGCGCGGTTTTCGCGCAGCGTGCGGCTGGAGAGGGAAGCCGCCAGCACGACGCCGTACTCCTCGGTTGACTCTTCGCCCTCGCCGGCCTGGACGGCGGCGTCGAGGTCAAGCACGATCCAGAGGTCTCCAGAGGGCTCGAGATCGAAGGTCTTGACCATGAGATGGTCCTGGCGCGCTGTGGCCCGCCAGTGGATGCGATTGAGGCTGTCGCCAGGCTCGTAGGCCCGCACGCCGGCGGCGTTGGGGGTCACCTCAAGGGCGCGGCGGCTGGTGCGGCCGCTGCCGGTAGCCGCACCCGGGGGCAGCCGCAGGGTGGGCAGGTGCACAATGGACGGGTAGACCAGGATCGACTGGGTCTCGGGGTGGTCCAGGGTCACCTGGAAGAATCCCAGGGGATCGCTGGCGCGCGCCTGCCAGGGACCCAGGGTAAAGAGGCCTCGCTGGCGGCAGGTGCCCTCGGTGCGCCACTGGATGGTCTCGTGTCCATCGGCGGCGCGCACGGACCGCGCCGAGTACCCGGGGAGGTCGGAGCCGTCGTCGATCTCTATCCACAGGGCCGGGAAAACGCTGTCGTTGCGCATGGAAAAGCGCTCTTCCAACAGGTCGCCGACGTGGACCCAGCCATAGTGCTGCTCGCGGGTCACGCTCAGCTTTGCGGCCATCTCCCTGGCCCACAGGTAGCAGAAGGCCAGCGTCCCCCCGAGACCTAGCAGCAGGAAGGTCCAGACCCGGCTGGGGATCACGAGCTGCAGGAGGAGAAGGATGGGCAGCAGTCCGAGGAGCCAGCGGGTCTTGGCTGCGGCGGCGACTCTCTGACCACGTTGCTTCACAGGGCCCAGTATACCAGAATCGCGCCCATTCGCCAAGGGGCGTGGATGCGTCGCGCCACCCTTCGCCCGATCGTGGGGGCTGACTGCCAACATACCCTTTCCCTGCTTCCCCGTACGGGCGAGGCAGCGCCAGCTACAGACCTCGGAGGTCTTGATCGCCCCGAACACTACCCAAGACCCACACACCCGCGCCAGCAGGCCGCCGGGCAATGTCCCATACCCCAAGCGCCCGCGGCCCTTTCTTGACAAACGCTCGATTTCGTATATCATAGAACTACCTACCCAACCGCGCATTGGGCCGCCGCCGGCCCGCGCGACTCACCCTGTCGAAAACCCATCGCACCCTGAGGAGGGAATCGTGGACCAAAAGAAGTTACGCTTCGTTGTCTTTCTGTTCGTAGTCCTGGCCCTGTTGGCAGGCAGTTTCGTCGCCGGCCGGAGCCTTGCGGACCGGAGGGTCAGCCACGCCCAGAGCAGCGACGTCCCAGCCGCACCAGCCGATCCCAACTTTAGCTCTTTTACCTGCGCGAATGTCAGCAACGTCGCCGTCTTTGAGAACCGCATCCACGTGAAATGTGCCACGGCCAAGGTTGTGGGCACCGACAATGTCTACTACTTTGCCTATCCCACCGGCTCATTCGACGGCTACACCGCCAGCCGCATGTTGGCCGTGGGCCAGACTGCCTTTGCTCTCGACAAGCCGGTGTGGATATACTACGAGGCCAGCACGTCCTATAATCCCCCCGGCTGCAACACGGGCGATTGCCGGCTGCTTGTCGGCCTTTCGATGGTCGAATGAACACCCACAAGCGCTCGCTGCTCATCCTGCTGATCGTGGTCGCCATGGTCCTGGCCTTCCTGCTGGGCACTGTCTCTGTCACGAGTAGTGTCCCCTCCTCGATAGAGGCAGTGACCCCGACCCAGTGGGCTGCCCTTCAGGCTGCCAATTCGTTGCTGCTCGATCAGGGACCTGTCGGCACTTATCTGCCTGTCGTGCTGCGCTACTAGGCCTGCTCGGCTTTGCTCGCTCGCCTCACTGCGGACGGGCGCCTATCATGCTGGCGCAAGAGGGTGCGTGGAGACTCTGCCCCTGCGGCAGCTCTTCGTGCCTATCGCTCCCGCCGGATCGCAGTTTGGGGCTCTCGACCTCAACCACTAGATTTCGCGGTGGGGGCCACAGTCCCAATCGCCAGGCCCGGCGGTAGCAGGCTTCGATGGCAACCGCAGGCTGCACGCGATCCAGGCGGAGCCGATGGCTCTTTGGCCGGTCATGCCAGGAATCGCTATCCCGATCTCATCCAGGTTTGACCCTTTGCCAAAACAGTGGTATAATATAGCGGTTCGATACAAGTGGAAAAGACCTATAGCAAGAGCCTCAAGGGCCCGGCTCAACCGCCTCGACGGCGTGGTGGCGGCTGGGGTGGGCCGTTTGGTCTGGAGGCAGGGCACCGGATTGGGAAGTCAGGAAAGGACAGAACATGCATTTCTCGGTGGGAGACAAGGTGGTTCACCCTCATCGCGGCCCGGGACGCATCGTCGACGTCGTGCGGCAAGAGTTCCTGGAGGAGGAAAAGCGCTACTATGTCATCGACATGCCTGCTAGCTCGATGACCGTGCGCATCCCGGTGCGCCGGGTGGAGGACGTTGGCCTGCGCCCGGCCATGAACCTCGAAAAGATTGCCAGTGTCCTGGACACCCTGCATGGCAAACCGCGCCGGCTGCCAACCGACTACAAGGAGCGGCAGGAACAGGTGCGGGAAGCGATCCAGGCGGCCCGCCCGATCACCATGGCGGAGACGGTGCGCGATCTGACCTGGCACGGGCGGAGCGAACACCTGACCAAGACCGATGCGGAGCTGCTAAAGCTGGTGCAGGACTTTCTTGCGGAGGAGCTGGCTCTGGCATCTGATACCGAGGTGACAGAGGCGAACGACAGGATAGAGCAAGCCATGGCCGCCACGATGGACGCGCTGGCAGAGCGGGAGCTTGCTGAGGCATCCTAGCCGATCCACAAGGTCGGGGCCGCTGCATTCTTGGCACGAGCAACCCCTACGGCTGCGTTTAGGGCGAGCTCCGGGAGAGAGGAGTCTCGGCTGTTCCACAGGGAGCGGAGACTCCTGCCATGCCTTCAGGAAGCCCTCGTCGCTCGCAGGCAACGTTTGTCCCTCGACATGAGAAAAGTCCTGGCACTTGCCCTTGACGGACGCCAGAAACCGGGTTTGTTCGCTCGGACGGCGGCGGGCACGTGCATTTCCCCAGTCTTAGCTCCAGAGTAGGCTGCTGCGCGTCGGCCACAAACCCGGTTTCTCTCCGGCTGCATAGTAGCGCTGTCTACCTGGCAGGGCAATCGCATTTGGAGTAGGGTAGCGAGTGGAGGTGTCCTGAGTGTTCGACTGAGGGCTTCGACCGAGCTCAGCCGAGGGCCTCACGCCGAAGGCCCGTTGAAGGAGCCTCCGCGAGCGTCTTTCGACCACGCCCCTCGACCAGGCCCCTCGGCAGGCTCGGGGGGCACCTCGGGGGGCACCTCTGGATGCTCGCTCCGGCTGGGGAGTTAGAGTAGGCAGCCTGAGCCGGCCAAATGCGTTTGCACTGGCCTACGCGGGTGGAGGAATTGACAGCCCTGTGCGGTCGGGGTATAATTGGCCGTCATTTTGAGGTTAGGAGAGTCGATAGGTGAGTGCTGAACGCT
Organism: Anaerolineae bacterium; assembly: GCA_041559855.1. Classification (GTDB taxonomy): domain Bacteria; phylum Chloroflexota; class Anaerolineae; order JAAYZQ01; family JAAYZQ01; genus JBFFCR01. Next base: position 5,372 of record JBFFCR010000257.1, read on the forward strand.
CGATCTCGCTTGCAGAGATCACCCAAGGACAAAAACTCGAGGGGACGGTGTCGAAGGTGACCCTTTCTGGGGCCATCGTCGACGTGGGCGCCCCCGTAAGCGGCCTGCTGCACATCTCGGATCTGGGCCAGAAGACGGTGACCAGGACTTCAGATGTGCTCAGCGAGGGCCAGAATATCACTGCCTGGGTCAAGAGGGTGGACCTGACGGGCGGACGCCTGAGCCTAACCCTCGTAGAGCCCCCCAAGTTCACCTGGGGCGATCTTGAGCCGGGCCTGCAAGTAGAGGGCAAAGTGGTGCGTCTGGAGCGATTCGGCGCCTTTGTCGACATCGGCGCGCAAACGGACGGCCTGATACACGTTTCCGAGATGGGGACGGGACGCGTGTCCTCGCCATCGGACGTCGTCTCCGTCGGCGAGCATGTCTCGGTCTGGATCAAGGATATCGACAAGCGAGCGCGCCGGATCAGCTTGACGCTGCTCGAGCCGCCCGAGGTTGACATCCGTGCACTGCGGTCCGGCATGCTGCTCAACGGCAAGGTGGTCCGCCTGGAGAGCTTTGGCGCCTTTGTGGACATTGGCGCGGGCC
>JBFFCR010000258.1:0-5940 GCA_041559855.1 Anaerolineae bacterium
ACCAATTCCGCACGGAGAACAAGGACCACTTGCTGGAGCAGATCTACAAGATGGCCGACCAGCATCACAAGCTGATCCTGCATCTGATGACTGCCAAGCCGTGGGATTTCTTCATGCACGTGGACATGGGCGTGGATCGGATGCATCACGCGTTCTGGAAGTTCTTTGACGAGCGCCATCCGCTGTACGAGGCAGGCAACCGGTACGAGGATGCCATACGGGACTACTATGTCCATATCGACCGGCAGATCGGAGAGCGCCTGGCGCTGCTTGACGACGATACAGCGGTGCTGGTCGTGTCCGATCACGGTGGGCAGCCGATGATGGGCGGCATTTGCTTCAACGAGTGGTTAAAGCAGGAGGGCTACCTGAGCCTGGAATACCAACCCGAAGGCGTCGTCCCGCTGGAAAAGTGCGAGGTCGATTGGGACAGGACGCTGGCCTGGGGATCGGGCGGCTACTATGCCAGGCTGTTCCTGAACGTCAAGGGGCGCGAGCCCAATGGTGTCGTCGAGCCGGAGGACTATGAACGGGTCCGCGACGAACTGGCCCGGCGGATCGAGGCCATTGCCGATCCGGACGGCAACTGCATTGGCTCAGTCGCTCACAAGCCGGAAGTGATCTACCGCGAGGTGAACAACATCGCCCCGGACCTGATCGTCTACTTTGGCGATCTCCGGTGGCGATCGGTGGGCAGTCTGGGACTGGACAGGATCCACACCTTTGAGAACGACACCGGTCCCGATGATGCCAACCATGCTCAGAATGGGCTGTACATCTACTACGATCCCAAGCGCCAGGGGGCGGGTCTGGGCGCCAGGCAGCACGTGATGGATGTCGCCCCGACTATCCTGGATCTGATGGGGGTATCCGTGCCTGCTGAGATGCGGGGACGGTCATTTGCTTGAAAGCGTGCTGCACACACCAGAGGGCAGCCGAAACAGTTGAAGGAGGAGTTGTGGAACAGAAAGGCGTGACTGTTTGGTTTACCGGAATGTCGGGCGCGGGAAAAACCGCCCTGGCCATACCGCTGGAAAAGGAGCTGCGAAAGCGCGGCCTCAAGGTGGAGCGGCTGGACGGCGACATTGTGCGCCAGAGCTTGACCCGCGACCTGGGATTCTCCAAAGAGGACCGGGACAAGAACATCGAGCGGGTCACCTTTGTGGCCAAGCTCCTGACGCGCAATGGCGTTGCTGTGCTGTGCTCGTTCATCTCGCCGTACCGCGCCGTGCGAGCCAACGTGCAGGCAGAGGTCGGCAATTACGTCGAGGTCTACTGCCATGCATCTCTTGATACGCTCATCGAGCGGGATGTCAAGGGGCTCTACAAAAAGGCAATCGCGGGCGAGATCGAGAACTTTACCGGCATCTCAGACCCGTACGAGCCGCCCGAGAACCCGGACGTCGTGATCGACTCAGGGACGGAGACGATTGAGGAGAGCCTGGACAAGGTGCTGCGCAAGCTGGAGCAGTTGGGCTACGTACCGCCTGCTGAAGAGTCCGAACCGTACACAGCCGAGGAGGAGGCAGAGGTCGAGGCCCGGCTGGCGGCGTTGGGATACCTGTAGCTATTGGCATCTTGTAGTTGAGGGACGAGAGGGCCAGGAGGACGATGGGACTGTTTAAGAAGCTGCGTGGGGGGCAAAAGACAAAGAGGGTTGTGTTCATCGGTCTGGATGGCACGCCCTATACCTTCATGCAACGCCTGATGGCAGAGGGCAGGGCGCCCAACGCTGCCCGGCTGGCAAAACAGGGCAGCCTGCTGCGAATGGACTCGATCTGGCCCTGGGTGTCGTCGGTTGCCTGGAGCACGATGATGACCGGCGTCAATCCGGGCAAGCACAATATCTTTGGGTTCATCGACCGCGATCCGGCCACCTACAAGCAATTCATCCCCACCTCCAACTATATGAAGGCCAGGACTTTGTGGGAGGTGCTAAGCGAGGCCGGCAAGCGGGTGATCGTCGTCAACGTGCCGGTCACCTACCCGCCCCGCCAGGTCAATGGCATACTGGTGGGCGGGTTCCTGAGTCCTAGTCTTGAGAAAGCCGTCTATCCTCCCTCGTACCTGCCGGCCCTCAAGTCGCTGGGCTATATCGTGGACGCCGATCCGTGGAAGGCGCGCGAGTCGAAAGATCTTGCGTTGCAGGAGGTCAATGCCGCGCTCGACGCCCGCACCCGCACGCTGTTCCACCTTCTCGAGAACGAGGCTTGGGATTACCTGCATGTGCACATCATGGAGACCGATCGGCTGCACCACTTTCTGTGGCAGCAGATGGAGGAGGATCATCCCACGTACGCGCCGGCCTTCTATGACTTTTACCGGCGCATAGATGACATGCTGGGCAAGCTGGCCTCAAAGCTGGACGACAACACCACCCTCATGTGGATGGCTGACCACGGTTTCTGTTCCATCAAGAAAGAAGTGTACGTGAACCGCTGGTTGATGGATAACGGCTGGCTCAAGCTGCGGAACGTTCCCCCTGATCGAAAGCTGGGTTTGAACGAGATCGATCCGGGTTCTGTGGCGTACAGCCTCGATCCGGGGCGGGTGGTCATATGCGTCCAGGGGCGGGAAAAGGATGGCTGCGTCGCCCCCGGGGCCGAGTACGAGACGCTCCGCGACGAGATTGCGTCTGCCGCACTCGAGCTGCGTGATCCGGAGAGCGGCGAGCCAGTCTTTCAGGCGGTGTTCAAGCGTGAGGAGCTCTACCATGGCCCGTATCTGGAGCAGGCGGCTGACCTGATCCTGGCCCCTCACGATGGCTACGATCCAAAGGGCCCGCTCTACAAGGACGCTCTCACCTTCAAGGGAGACGAGCTGGTGGGCATGCATACCTTTGACGACGCCATGTTCTACGTGGGCGGGCACTCGATCCCGCAGACCAGATTCTCGGTGCTGAACGTGATGCCCACGATCCTTCGTGTGCTGGATGTGCCGCAGCCGCCGGGCCTGGACGGAGAGTCGCTGATGTAGCGCTCGTGAAGGCAGCGCACAGCCGTCAACCAAGATCCCTGCCGGTTGATGCAGATCTCAGACACGGTTGTGCAGATTGGTGATACACGGGCGGTGAACGTGACAGATAGATCTGAACGATTGACTCGACTGCTTGTCTCGGCCGCAAAGCTTAGGCAACATCGCGACTTTGCAGGATCTCTGCAATTGTATATGAAGATACTCAAGGAGTTTGGCCCAACTCCTGATTTACTAGCATTGATTGCCGTTTGCTGTCACAATCTGGATCTTTTCAACCCTTCTTCAACTGGAGAGAATCACGTTCGAGCGGTCGAGTGGCTGGATCGGGCGATCGGAATGGCGCCTGACGAAGCGTTGTTGCATGAATTGCTCGCCACGATACACTGGCTGGGGACAATGAACTATGAGCAAGCAGCTCAGGAGTTTCGCCGAGCTATTCAACTTGCCCCACGCAACACCAGGATACTGTTCGGTGCCACGTTTTTGCACGGCACCCCAGAGGAAGTCGTTACGCTCGATGAGGCCATACTATGGCTTGAAATGGCTATTGCAGAGGACCCCGCTGAACCTCAACTACATATCAGCTTGGCCCGGAAATACGAAGAGGCGGGTCGTGTGGAAGATGCCAAACATGAGTGGTCGAAAGCACTGATGTGCCCGAAAACACCGATGCCTGATCATTTGGAAGAGATTGGCCGGGCCCTGGGCTTTGATGACGACGGCTTGGAAATGCCGTAATCCACCACCGCGGCACGATGAGCTTGGTTCTGGACGACCAGGGGAGCGTGGGTGCCCAGAGTTGCCACTACCCGTATGGAGAAGAGCGCTGGCGCTGGCCCGAGGAAGGCACCTTTCCAACGGAATGTCGTTTCACCGGGCAATGTAGCGACTCTGGGCTGGGATTGGTCCGCATGAGGGCGCCTTTCTACGGCCCAGCTATGCCGGCGACACGATCAGCGGCACCATGCCCTGTGGTCCTCAGCGACGCTAAGCCGTCGGGGCCAAAGACAGCCGAAACACAGGTGCTTGCCGCACCGGATCTTGTGTTTCTGGGTCGAAAGCGAAAAGACTGTCCAGCACCTCGAGATCCAGCACCGTGTAACCACATACCGGGCAGACCCATGCTGGCAGATCCTCAACTACGATCGGTTTTCCACCACGAACGAAAGTATGCATGATCCGGCGCTCTTCCATCTCACCGGGACATCCCTGTACAATGCATTTCATCGTCAACTACCTCCTCGTTGGGTGGGCGTTATCCAGTTTGGAGGATGTGGCTCGTATACTGTGATGATTGTAACGGGCAGGCCTGAATACGATACCACGATGTGAAGATCACGGCCCAAATCGGTCTGACCATATACCAGGCACGATGGCCCGAGCCACCAATCAGGATAATGCTCCAGCAGTTCGGTGCTGAGCATTGCCGTTTCTATCTCGCGCCTGGAGATCTCGTCGGCAAGCGCTTCCTTGGCTGCGTGGAGTGATATCTTGACCCAGCGCTCATCCACCGCCTGTTTGAGCAAAACTAGAATGGCTGTAGTATCCAAGCGAACCCTCCGTCGACGGATGTCGCCTGTCTTAAGCTCCGCTCGCACCAACTAGTGTTATTATGCCCCAATGTCTGCTTCTTGTCAACCGACCTAAACGTCTCACGGCCAAATGGAAGCCAGATACCCACATGGACACTGGGAAGCGGCTGTCGTGATTCCTTCAAAATCTAATCGGAGAACAATAGAAACCCGGTTGCCCTCTTTCACCGTCGTCTCTATTGCTCTACTGACACGAGCCTCCGTGGCATTGCCCCTGATGCCTGCTGCAGCACCACTGCGCGCTGTGGCTCTGCCGTGGCGATGACCCTACCGGTGCTCAATGCCATCGCCATCGCCGACCGCGGTTAGGACTTGGTGGTGACCAAGTGCTACCTTCTCAATGGCCAACGGACTCTTTGCTTTTGACTGGCTTTTAGAGTACAATACGCCCAACCTCGCTGGGCGAAGGGGCTTCTGGAGTGGCAAGAGTCGCGTCGTTTTAGCGGCGCCCCCTGCACAGCGCGAAGGACAGGAAGAGACAGAGATGGCCTGGCAGATCATCGGGCACGAGTGGGCGGTGGCGCTTCTGGAGCAGAGCCTGGCTTCAGGGCGGATGGCGCACGCCTACTTGTTAACCGGGCCGCCCCAGGTCGGCAAGCGCAAGCTGGCGCTGGGACTCGCGCAGGCGCTGAATTGCACCGGCGCTGAGCAGCCTTGTGGCCAATGTCCCTCTTGCCGGAAGGTGGCCAAGGGTACGCACCCTGATGTCCGCGTGATCGAGGGCGAAGGCGCGTCTGGTGGCCTGCTCATTGATCAGGTGCGGGCCCTGCAGCACGAAGCGGTGCTGTCGCCGTATGAAGGACGCTACCGGGTCTATGTTTTGCGCCGGGCGGACCTGTCTTCGTTGGAAGCGGCAAATAGCTTGCTCAAGCTTCTGGAGGAGCCGCCGCAGCAGGTGGTGCTGATCTTGACCGCCGTGGAGGCCGAGTTGCTGCCGCCTACCGTGGTATCCCGCTGCCAGCGCCTCGACCTGAGGCCGGCCAGGCACAGCGTCGTCGAGGCTGTGCTGCGCGAGAGGGGCATGGAAGAGCAGCAAGCTCGACTCGTGGCGAGGCTGTCAGGCGGGCGCATCGGCTGGGCGCTGGAGGTCAGCAAAGAGGCGGGAGTGTTGGACCATCGCCAGCAAGCGCTCGACCAGATGCTCCAGCTTATGGAGGCATCTCGCGTCGAGCGGCTGGACTTTGCGTGGGAGGCCAGCCGGAGCCGGGATGGGGGACGCCGGCTGCTTGAGCTGTGGACCGCATGGTGGCGCGACCTGCTACTCGTGCACAACCAGGGCCAGGACCATGTGATCAATGTGGACCGGCGCGATGAACTGAGCTCGATGGCAGGCCAGAGCACGGTCCCCCAGGTGCGCGTGATGCTGGACGCG
>JBFFCR010000259.1:0-5922 GCA_041559855.1 Anaerolineae bacterium
CAGAGCAACACCGTGGGCGCACCGGGCTCGGCGGCGGGCACGTACCACGCCGACAGCGCCAGGCCATCCCGCGTAGTAAGCGTCAGATCGCGGTAGTAGATGTTGGCATCAGCGGGAGTGCGCCAGAAGGGCCACTGGGGCGGGGCTCCTCCTCCCGGTGGATTATAGGTCAGATCGAAACGAGCCAGGGTGCGATGGATGACATCCCATACCGGAGAATAGGGCTGGCGGAAAATGTCGCTGGCGACAATGGGAATGGCAGCAGCAATCAAGATCAGGACAACACACAAGAGAAAGCCAGCATACTGCTTCTGTGCTTTGCTCATGGCCTTTCCTCCGGCGCAAGAGATCGACCGGAGATGACTTGGAGTGGCCTGACTGCGCGGTTGAATATAGGCAGCCAACCTGCCCGTGTTGCCTCACGTCGAGGAAGATCTCGGTGAAGCACATGCTCCGACCTGTGCTGCTGCACAACAGCTGCCTTTGAATTCTGCACGCTCAGGATCCCAAATGGTGTCAAGATACCCCTACAATGCATGGATCCGCTCCAGATGCGGATTGGTCCTCTTGCCCGGTGTACGAGTCCGCGCCGGGCTGAGGAGATCTTGCCGCTGCAGCACACGCCCGCACATGGACACGTCTGCGAGAGGGTCTCATCCAGCCCTGCGGGTTGCCCAGCGCTGCCGCCTGCTCGCTAGCTACGGATTGCACGCTCAGGCGGCAACATTCTACCACATGTGAGGCGAAAACTGCAAAAGGCAGCCGTGGGTACCCGGGATCGCTTCCAAGTTGCGTTCGACCGCGCCCAACTACCCTTTTCTTGAGAAAGCTGGTATAATCGGTCGCTGCTGACATGCGGGATACTTGAGCGAACGAATACCATGAGTGACATGGACCGGCTTGTGGAAAGGTTGTGAAGGAGCAGAACTATGGAAGAAGTACAGGCACTTGCCCAGAAGATAACAGAGAACGTGGAAGGGGTCATTGTCGGCAAGCACGAGGCTGTGCAGTTGACGGTCATCGCCTTGCTGTGCGAGGGCCACGTGCTGATCGAGGACGTACCTGGAACAGGCAAGACCATGCTTGCCAAGTCTGTGGCAAAGTCCCTTGGGTGCAGCTTTCGCCGCATCCAATTCACTCCCGACATGCTCCCCAGCGACGTCACCGGCGTTTCGATGTTCAACCAAAAGACACGCGAGTTCGAGTTCCGACCTGGTCCAGTCATGGCCCAGATCGTACTCACCGACGAGATCAATCGCGCTACGCCCAAGACTCAGTCAGCCCTTCTGGAAGCAATGGAAGAGCATCAGATCACTGTCGACGGCATAACCTACCCCATGGAGGTGCCCTTCCTGGTGCTGGCTACGCAAAACCCAATCGAGTACGAGGGTACCTTCCCACTACCCGAGGCCCAACTGGATCGCTTTATGATACGCATCAGCTTGGGGTATCCCGGACCGGGCGACGAGATGACCATGCTTGACAGCCAACAGCACGCACACCCTGTCACGCGTATCGAGCAAGTCGTAGCAGGCGAGGAGCTGATTTCTGCCCAACAGCAGATAAAGGACGTCATTATCAACGACTTGGTCAAAGAATACATCGTCAACCTGGTAAACGCCACTCGCAAGCATCCTGATGTGTACCTGGGTGCGAGCCCCCGTGGGAGTATTGCCCTGTTCAAGACGGGGCAGGCCCGCGCAGCCATCCTGGGCCGCGATTATGTCATTCCAGATGACATCAAGGCCCTCGCAATGGTTACACTAGCCCACCGCCTTATCATTAGCCCATCAGCTCGCATAAAGAACATCGATCCCCGCGCCGTGATTCAGGAGATCCTTGACAGCACGCCCGTCCCCGGTGCCCGCGTGCGCCCACTATAGATGCTCAGATCTGATACCAGGTGTCGAGTGCCGCGGCGTGCCTGCGCCTAATCCAGCTGCTGCAAAGCGGATCGGGCGCAGGCTGCATTGGCAGAAGTGGGGGGTCGTCGCCGACGCAGGGTAGACCGGAGAAGTCCAAATGCCAAGAGCAGACCTAGTATTGCTGCATGCCCCAAGTGTATACGACTTTCGCGAGGAGTCGATCCTGTATGGACCGGTAAGCGATTTGGTACCCAGCACACCGGTATTCGAGATGTACCCCATTGGGTTGACCACGATTGCCGAGTATCTGGAACGACACGGGTTTCGCGTGCGCATCGTCAATCTGGCCGTGCGCATGCTCAACAGTGGCCGCTTTGACCCTGAGAGGCTCATCAGAGATCTGAAACCAGCGGCCTTTGGTATCGACCTGCATTGGATGCCTCACGCGCATGGCGCCATCGAGGTAGCCCGTATATGCAAAAAGCATCACCCTGACATCCCTGTCATGTTTGGCGGCTTTTCCGCCACCTACTATCACGAGGAACTGATCCACCGTCCGGAGGTCGATTTCGTCGTGCGCGGTGACTCGACCGAGGTGCCAGTTCTAAAGCTCATGCAACACTTGACCGGCCAGCCCGGAGCGCCCTCTCTGCCCGATATCCCCAATCTGACCTGGCAGGAATCAGATGGAGCCGTCCAGGTCAACGAGATCAGCTACAGCCCTGAGAATCTGGATCATGTACTGATCGATTACAGCTATGTGGTCAAAGCCGTGGCCCGCTATCGGGACTTGGCCAGCGTCATTCCCTTCAAAGGCTGGTTGGGTTATCCGATCACCGCGGCGCTGAGCGTGCGGGGCTGCACGCACAACTGCCGCACATGCGGAGGCTCGGCGAAGGCCTTTGGCGCGCTGCACAACCGGCGCCGTCCAGCGTATCGCGCTCCCGAGGATCTGGCTCAGGACATCCGCAACATCGCGCGCTTTAGCAAGGGACCAGTGTTCATTCTAGGTGATATCCGCCAGGCAGGCGACGAATACGCAGATCGATTCCTGCGGGCTATCCACGGTTTTCAGGGCCCCGTCATCCTAGAGTTATTCCAAGACGCAGACCGCGAGTTCATCCGCCGCGTGGCCGATGCCATGCCCAATTGGACGCTCGAGATCTCCCTGGAGAGCCATAGCGAAGAGGTTCGTAAAGCCTTCGGCAGGCCCTTCAAGAATGGTCCGACCGAAGATACTATGCGCTATGCTCTGGAGTTGGGCGTGAAGCGCCTGGATATCTTTTTCATGATCGGCCTGCCCAAGCAGGACTATCAGTCGGTAATGGACACAATCGAGTATTGCCGATACCTCATGGGCGAACTGGACCAGGGACCCAACCGCCGTCTCATCCCCTTCATATCGCCTCTGGCACCCTTTCTGGACCCAGGAAGCCCTGTCTTTGAGAATCCGGAGCGATACGGCTACCGCTTCTTCTTCCGCTCGCTGGAGGAGCACCGCCAGGCACTGGTGCAACCCAGCTGGAAATATGTCCTCAACTATGAGACGGAGTGGATGGACCGTGACCAGATCGTAGACAGCACGTATGAAGCTGGTCTGCGGCTGAACCGCCTCAAGGCTGAGTATGGCGTGATCGCGCAGAGCCAGGCAGACCGCACCGAAGCCCGCATCCTGAAGGCAAAACGTCTGATCGCCCAGGTGGATGATATTATGCACATAGAAGACCTGGAACGACGGGCAAAGCTACTGCGTGCCATCAAACCACAGGTGGATGACGCCAACCTCTCGACCGTGTGCGACAAGGCCGAATTGAATGTACCCATGCGGGGCATGAAGCTGAACCTGCCGCGAGCAGCGAGCCTATTCATCGAGCAGACGCTGCGACGACTGCTGCCTCTATCTTGAAGATGCAAGGTGAGCCGTTGACAGAAACCACCCAGCCCGAGTTCCTTGTTATCGGTCATATCACACAGGACTTGCTGCCGGACGCCAGTTTGAGCCTGGGAGGGACCATTTCATACGCGGCGACCACTGCCCAGCGCATGGGCTATCGCGTGGGCGTGGTTACAAGCACAGGCCCAGATCTGGACGTTGCCAAAGTTTTGCCCTTTGCCCAGATCGCCTGCCGCCGGTCTTCCAAGACCACGGTCTTTGAGAACATCTACCTGAATGGCGAAAGGAAGCAGATCCTCCACCAGAGAGCAGGGGTCCTGTGTTGTGATGACGTACCGGAGGAATGGAGAAGCGTCCCGATTGCTCACCTCGGTCCCCTGGACCAGGAAATCGATGAAGGCATCTTTCACTGCTTCAGTGACAGCGTGCTCATAGGAGTCACCCCCCAGGGCTTCCTGCGCCGCTGGGATTGCACGGGTCGGGTATCCTTCGCCGACTGGAACCCACCAGAGTCGGTCTTGAAGCGCATCAATGTCTTGGTTCTGAGCGAACAGGACGTCCCTGATCCGGGCAGGCTGGCGCGAGACTGGGGGCAATTCATCGAGGCCATTGTCGTCACCCGCGCTGAAAGGGGAGCCACCCTCTTCCATGAAGGCGAGCCATGCGACCATCCAGCCCGCCCCGCACAGCAAGTGGATCCTACAGGCGCGGGAGATGTCTTTGCCGCAGCCTTTATGATCCGTATGATCGAAACAAAGGATCCCTGCCAGGCAGCACAATTCGCCAACGCCGTCGCTTCGTTCTCGATCGAGGCACCAGGCGTACGCGGCATTCCTACGCGCGATCAGGTAGAGGCCTATCTCAAGACCTTGGGCAGAGCAAGGTCCCATCAAGCAGGCAAAACCCCGCCTTGTAGCGAAGCCAGACACTCGAGCAGCATTGCACGCGACTGATGCAGGCAGGGCATCATCGCCCGCTCAGCTGGCCTTGGCGCTTGCCAGTATTGGGCTGGGATCGGTCAAACTGCGGCGCCATCCGTGATTGCGCCTCTGTGGGACCATTCGATACGACGGGAGGGCGTCCGAGCATACGCTCCGGAAACCATCAAATTCCCGGCGTTTGGTCTTTATGAAAAGCTATGGTACAATAGCAATCGGTGACAGTGAAGCATTGGCAAGCGGATTGCCTGTTGCACCTGGACAAAAGGGGGGAGATGCAATGATAAATCCATTCGCGTTTCGGATCGAGCAGTTCCTCACGTACATCTCTGACGTTAAGGGCTATTCCACCAACACTCTCGCTGCATATCGCAACGATTTGACCCAGTTCTTGGCTTTTTTGCGTGGTCGCGTTGACGGATGGGAGGAGGTAAACCGGGAGATCATCATCGACTATATCATGTCCATGAAGGCAAACCAGGAATACGCATCCTCCACGGTGGCGCGCAAGGTTGCCGCCATCAAATCGTTCTTCCATTATCTGGTGGACAGGGGCGAACTCGAGGATGACCCGACGGCGACACTAGACTCACCCAGGGTGCGGAAGCGTCTGCCCAGGGCCATCTCCGCTGAGGACCTAACACGTCTTCTGTCAGAGCCAGGCCAAAGCCAGACGCCCAAGGCCCTGCGAGATCGGGCTCTACTAGAGATCCTCTATGCTTCAGGTCTTCGCGTGACCGAACTTGTGTCGCTGAATATTGACGATGTCAATCTTGCCTCGGCTACGTTGCGCGTCGTGCGCCCCAAAGACAAGTCAGAGCGGATCGTGCCCATGCACGAGAGGGCGATTGGGCCTTTACAGGAATACCTGGAACGGGGGCGCATTCAACTGATCAAAGACCCCACCGAGCCCGCCCTCTTTTTGAATCACCGGGGACGGAGACTCACACGGCAGGGATTGTGGCTGATCGTGAAGCACTATGTGCGCGAGGTGGGCCTTACGGAGGATATCACGCCTCATTCCCTACGCCACACCTTTGCAGCTCACCTTGTCGAAAAGAAAGCAGATCTGGAATACGTGCAGGAGCTTCTCGGGCACGCCAACATCTCGACCACCCAGGTCTACACCCAGTTGGGCTCAGGCGAAGCAAAGCCCGAAAGCTGAACGACATCTCAGGATTGTGATCCAATCCCACACAGGGAGGAGCGGCATGGGTTACATAGA
>JBFFCR010000260.1:0-5917 GCA_041559855.1 Anaerolineae bacterium
GAGCCGCTACGACACAGGCCAGATCGTGGAGTGGCGCTTTGGGAATAGGGCATCTAGCAGGGGCTTTCCCTTGTCGCTTGACGCCCAGGCGTCGGCAAAGGCGTAGTCGAGCTCTGCCATCGACCTGTAGCCAAAGAGCAGTTGCAGGAAGGAGAGGTCAGGGAAGCCAGCGTCGCCTTCTTGCTCTGGTGTCGGCCGCCATGCATTCACCTCCACGAGCCTTCCGCCCTCGAACGCGAGCCGCAGCCCGGTCCGGTAGAAATTCAGCTTGAGCTCGCCGCTGTGCCCGGCCAGGATGGAGTCTTCAATCCGGCGTTCAAGAAGGGGCGCCACGTGCCGCAGGAAGCCAGGCAGATCTGGAACGCGCACGTACCATGTGTACGGTGGCTCTATGTGTGGCAGCCATCTCTCCGCGGCTTGGTAGGCTGGATGCTCGGTGCCCAGGGAGAAGGCAAAGCGCGCTGGAGCCGGTTCAGAGTTCTGCGCTGCCCACTCCTCGCCGAGCGCCCAGAGATAGCGGACCACCGTTGGAGTTACAGCCAGCCACGAGACCCCAGGCCTAATCTCGTACGAGCTAACCCGCAATGTCCCATCGCGCATACGAGGCGCCTGGGCCAGAAAGCCGATCGCCTCTCCATCAGGCGTCTCGATTATGGCGAATGGCGTCCGGGCGCCACTCTTCTGGGTCTTGCCATCGAACTCGTACCGCCACAGAGCCTCATCCCGGACGCAGGCCACGGGGTAGCGCTCCGTACCCTGCTCGTAGAGCTGAGCAATGAAGGGCAGATCGGTGTCCGTTGCCGGGCGGACGCGATAGGGCTCCTCCTCACCTTCCTTGAGCTTTGGCACCTGGGGCTTGTACCCATAGCGCCTGCCGCCGAGGGTGATGGCCATCTCGTAGCCAAACTGGCGGTAGAACCAGGGGATTCCCGTGATGACCTGCATCCGCTCGCCGCGATCTGCGCTCCAACGGTGGATTACGTCGAATTGAGCACGGATCAAGCCTCGGTTGCGGTAGTCGGGGTGTGTGCCCACCAGTTCGGGCCGCCCAACGCCAAACTGGATGCCACCATAGGACCAGGTCTGCGAGATGAGGCACAGGGATGATACAATCTCTCCGCTACTCGTGTCCTCTACGATGGTAAAGTCGCCCACGTCGAATGTCGGGTGGCGGCCCGACATCAGGTCCCCGACCCAGGCGGTCACGAACTCGTCAGGTCCCTCTTCGCCTGGATCGCGATGTAGGTTGCCGTTGAACTCTACCAGTTTGTCGGCATCTGCCGCCGACGAGCGTCGCAGGATCAGCCCATCTCCCAGGTCACGGATGAATGTGTCCCTCATCTAGCTTTCCCCATCATTTGAGATTGTGCGAGTCTGGCGTTTTGTGGAGACAATCGCTCAGGTGGAGCCATCATCCCCCCTGGACGCCCATTGCCACTATACGACGACCATCTGCGATCGCTCGGGCCCGACCGATACAAAGCGGATCGGCGCGCCGGCGAGTTCCTCGATTCGACGCAGGTAGGCGCGCGCGGCCTGTGGCAGGTCGTCCCAGATCCGGCAACCACTGGTGTCCACCTGCCAACCGGGCCAGGTCTCGTATAGTGGCTCGACCATGCCCTGAGTCGTCGTGTCGGGCACATAGTCTAGCACCCGGTCGCCGCCATCATCGCGGAGACGATATCCTGTGCAGAGCTTGATCTCCTCGAAATGGTCGAGCACGTCCAGCTTTGTCACAGCGATGCCGGTGAAGCCGTTGATCCAGCTCGCATAGCTGATCGCCACGCCATCGAACCAGCCACAGCGTCGGGGTCGGCCTGTGGTTGCGCCGTACTCGCGGCCAATCTCCTGCAGTTTATCCCCGAGGTCGTCGTGCAGCTCTGTGGGGAACGGTCCGCCGCCCACGGAGGTGGAATAGGCCTTGACGACGCCCAGTACGCCGTCGATGGCACGCGGAGGGATGCCGGCCCCGATACAGGCCCCTCCAGAGGTGGGCGAGGATGCGGTTGTGTAGGGATAGATGCCCCAGTTGATGTCCCTCCCGATGCCCAACTGGCCCTCCAGCACCACTCGCTCGCCCCCTATCACAGCATCGCGCACCCAGGGTAAAGTGTCCACGATCCGATCCCCATGCCGCGCCCGCCAATCTGCTGCCAGGTCCATCAGTTGCTCCGTGCTGAACTGCTCGAGCCCGTAGAAGTCGAGTTGCCGGTTCTTTAGGGGCAGCACCAGGTCCAGACGCTGTCGCAGCAGGTCGCGATGCATCAGATCGCCAGCGCGTATGCCATTGTAAGAGTGCTTGTCGGCATAGACCGGCCCGATACCGCGACGGGTAGTTCCCCTCTCCTCGCCGCTCTCCCCATCCTGTTTGCGGCGCTCTTCCTCTGCTCCGTCAAGCAGGCGATGGTAAGGCCAGATGAGATGGGCGCGCACATCGACCCAGGAGTTCCCAGTATCTACGCCGGCGGCCCGGAGCATGGCCTGCTCCGCAGTAACCGTGTCCAGGTTAACCACAGTCCCCGGGCCGAGCAGGTTGCGCACGTGAGGGTAAAAGATGCCGCAGGGAGTCAGGTGCAGGGCAAAGCGGCCATGCTCGTTGACCACCGTGTGGCCTGCATTGTCACCCCCCTGAAAGCGGATCACCATGCTGGCCTGCGCCGCCACATAGTCAACCACGCGCCCCTTGCCCTCGTCGCCCCACTGGGCGCCCACCACCACCAACGTGTTTCCCGAACTCCAGATGGACACTGGACTACCCCCTCTCCGCTCCGGCTTTCTGGGCCGGCTGCCCTGTCGCCAGGCGTGATTCTAACATGGATCAGCATACAAGGCAAAGCCCGCCAAAGCGGACAATCAAGGTGGGTAGCCCCAATCCGTGGTGCTCGGTCAAAGGAGACGAGGCCCTTCTTGGCAAGTGAGATGACCCCACCAGGTAAGTCGCGCATCATTGACAAGCAGCGTGTTTTGCGCTATCATGAATCGGGATAATTAGGGAAGAAACATGGTGAAAGCGCCATGGCTGAACGAAGAGGGGTGAATTGAGCAAGATCCATGACATTTCGCTACCTGTATCGGAGTCGCTTCTAGTCTGGCCGGGTGATCCACCAGTCCGTATCACACAGCCGGCCCATATCGACAGAGGAGACAAGTATACCGTCAGCCGGTTGGAGATAGGGGCCCATATTGGGACCCATGTGGACGCGCCCGCCCACTTTGTGCGGGGTGGCGCAGAGGTGGATCGCCTGGCCCTAGATGTGCTGGTGGGGCCGGCTCGGGTCGTTCACATGCCCGAGGCCGGGTCCCTGACGGAGGCGGTACTGGAAGGCTTGTCGATCCCACCCGGCACCCAGCGGCTGCTCTTTCGCACTCGCAACTCGGAGCGCTGGTCCGGCGCGGGTAGTTTCTGGGAGGAGTATGTGGGTCTCACCAATGCCGGCGCGCGCTGGCTGGTTGGGAGGGGCGTGCGCTTGGTAGGGATCGACTACCTGTCGATTTCGCCGTGGGATGATCTCATGACGCCGCACCAAACCTTGTTGGGCGCGGGCGTGATCGTGGTGGAAGGCCTGGATCTGCGCGGCATCGCCCCGGGGGTGTACCAGCTGGTTTGCCTGCCCCTCAAACTGGCGGGTGGGGAAGGCGCGCCGGCGCGAGCGATCCTGATAGAGGAGTAGGCGGGCGCACTTTATAAGGGCAGGTCAAGATGAGCGTGAGCAAGCTGAAATCGAAGGTGGACCCTGCCATCGTAGTCATCTTTGGCGCGTCGGGCGATCTGACACAGCGCAAGCTGGTGCCTGCGCTGCACAGCCTGACCTGTGAGGGACTGCTGCCGCCCGAGGTCCGCTTGCTCGGCGTCGCGCGAAGTCACCTGTCGGATGACGCTTTCCACAAGCGACTGTTCCAGGGGGTTGAAGCCTACGCGCGGTTCCATCCGGGGCTGTGCGAGCGATGGCCCCTTTTTGAGGGGCGGGTATCCTACATGGAGGGCGACTATGGCGATCCACAGACCTACCGTCGCCTAGCTGAGCGGCTGGCCGAGATCGATGCAGAGGCAGGCACCCGTGCCAACCGGCTCTTTTACCTGTCCATCCCTCCCAGTCTGTACCCTGTCGTTATTGAGCAACTGCGCCTGTCTGGGCTCAACCACAGCGAAGGCTGGACCCGGATCATCATCGAGAAACCGTTCGGTCACGATGCACAGAGCGCGCATCAGCTCAATGAGCAGGTCCATGCAACGTTTGGCGAGCACCAGGTGTACCGCATCGACCACTATCTGGGCAAGGAGACGGTCCAGAACATCCTGGCCTTTCGTTTTGCCAACGCCATATTCGAGCCGCTCTGGAATCGCAACTATGTGGACCACGTGCAGATCACCGTGTCCGAGACCGTCGGCGTGGCCCATCGCGCCGGATACTATGACAAGGCCGGTGTGCTGCGCGACATGTTCCAGAACCACCTGCTGCAGTTGTTGTCGCTGACTGCCATGGAGCCTCCGGCCCTCTTTGAGGCCAACGCGCTTCGCGACGAGAAGGTCAAGGTGCTGCGGGTGCTCCGCGCGGCAGAGCGAAGCGTGCGCGCTCAGTACGAAGGGTACCGTGCTGCAGAGGGGGTGGCGCCCGATTCACAAACACCAACCTACGCCGCCCTCGAGCTGTTTGTGGACAACTGGCGCTGGAGGGGTGTCCCGTTCTACCTTCGCTCCGGCAAAGCTTTGCATGCAAAGACAACGGAAATCGCCATCCAGTTCAAGCGGGTGCCCGTTCTTCTATTCCCCGTCTCACCGGACGAAGGAATGACGCCGAATATTCTCTCCCTCTGCCTCCAACCCGATGAGGGGATTCATCTCCGTTTCGAGGCCAAGATGCCGGGCGCGGGCATGACGACCCGGTCGGTGGACATGGACTTTCACTACGCCGACGACTTTGCTAAGGAGGCCCTTCCGGAAGCTTACGAGCGCCTGCTGTTGGATGCAATACAGGGGGACGCTTCCCTCTTTGCTCGCGAGGACGAGATCGAGTTGGCCTGGGGAGTGATCGATCTGCACATTGATGGGTGGGAGCAACCCGACGCTCCGCCGCTGGCCTTCTACCCACGGGGAAGTTGGGGGCCCGTGGAGGCGGACGATCTGCTGTCCAGGGATGGGCGGGCATGGTTGCTGGGGTGCAGCCCGCACGAATAGCCCTATGGAGCTGTCCTGGGTAATCTGTGGAGGAGTGGGATGGACGCCAAAATCGTGATCGCTGCCGATCCGAACGCTTTGGCAGACGAGGCCGCGCGGCGCTTTTCTAGCCTGGCTCGCGAGGCTGTCAAGTCCCGTGGACAGTTTAGTGTGGCCCTGTCGGGCGGCACAACCCCGGAAAAGCTGTACCGCTTGCTGGCTGATAGACCCTATCGCGCGCGGATCCCGTGGGCAGAAGTGCATCTCTTCTGGGGGGATGAACGCTGCGTTCCCGCCGATGACCCGGACAGCAATTTTGCTCTGGTGAAAGAGACCCTGATCTCCCGGGTGCCGATCCCCCCCGAAAACGTCCACCGGATGCGCGGCGAGCTGGACCCGGGGAGGGCAGCGCAGGCCTATGAGCATGTGCTGCAGGACTTTTTTGGCGGGCCCGATGTATGCTTCGACCTCGTGTTGCTAGGTCTGGGGGAGGATGGGCACACGGCATCTCTCTTTCCCGGCTCGCCGCTGTTGGATGAAACGGAGCAGTTGGTTGCGCCAGCTACTACAGGCAAGCAGGATCGTCTGGCGCAGCGGATAACGCTGACGTTGCCGGTCATCAACTCTGCCCGGCAAGTGATATCTCTGGTGAGCGGAAAGGCCAAAGCCGCGGTCGTCCGCTCTGTGGTGAAGGGTACTGACAAGAGTCTGCCGGCCTCAAGGGTTCAGCCCAAGTCACGGCAGCTCACCTGGCTGCTGGAC
>JBFFCR010000261.1:0-5892 GCA_041559855.1 Anaerolineae bacterium
AAGAGGCCCCATGGGCCTGGGTGCGGCACGCAAGGGTCAATCGCTCCCTTCGCCCTCCGGTGCGCCGAGCTGGCGGACGTAGAGCCGTTCGCCATCGTATAGCGCGCCGTCGAGATCGATCTGGTTGCCGTCCCCGTCAATGATGAGGGCCTCGCGGCGCTCCACCCGCCACGCTGCCCGGTAGCCGACCGCGTGACGCACCCGCAGCCCTGCGTAAAAGCGCCGGGGCTCGCCATCGACATATACCGTTAGCCGTTGGTTCGATTGCGCTCTCATTCTTGGACGATCCTTCCTTCAACAACGGGCCGGACCGGCGAGTGCTCTCGAATATACTCGGCCACGACCCAAACTTCGGTATCGCCGTACGCCGGGTTCATCCCCTCGAGAAAGGTCTCTTGCCCATCGCCGCCGCTTGCCAGATAGTCGATCGTGATCACGCGATAGGTGCGTGCCGGGTCGAGTGGCTCGCCGCCGACCATCGCCTCCACGACACGATCGCCAGCAGGCCTGGACATGTCGAACCTGAAAGTCATGCCGGCAACGAGCATCTTGCCCGGACTGCTGGATACAGAGTGTTCCAGGATGCGGAGGACCTGCTCGCCTGTGAGGTCCAGGCCCATCAGTTGGTTGTCAAAGGGGAGCACGGCGTAGAGTTGGCCAAAGCCAATGGGCCCCTTTGGCAGGGCGGCGCGGATGCCGCCGTTGTTGTGCATGGCAATGTCAGCCGGCTGCCCATCCAGATCGCAAGCCAACATGGCGTCCACCACCAGGTTGCCCAGGGCGAATTCGCCTGTGCTCTCGGGCCGCAGGGCCACCGCCGTCTCGCCGATGGGCATGTTGATCGTTTCCTCTGCCTCAGCCAGCGCGGCGTCCACCAGAGCCTTGACCTCCTGGTTCACCGCCTCGAGGTTGCCGGTAACGGGCACCAGCGCGTTGCGCCTAACATAGTCGACCACCTGCCCTGTCTCCACGTTTACGGTCAGTTCAAGGCGGCCGACTACCTGCCCTTTGGCGCCAGCCTGGACGATCAGGGTGTCGTTGATGTTGCGCGGGCTCTCCAGAAACATGTGGCTGTGCCCGCCAATGATCACATCCACACCATCCACCGCTTTGGCCAGTGCCAGGTCGCCGTCATATCCCAGGTGACTGAGCACGATGATCAGATCAGCTTGTTCCTGTAATTCTGGAAGGTAGCGGCGGACTGTCTCCTGCGCTTGCTGGAATTCCAACCCGGCAACGTTCTCTGGCTTGGTGATGGTGGGGGTATCGGGGTAGGCCAGCCCAAGGATGCCAACCTTGATCCTGCCTACCTCCACGATGGTGTACGGTTGCACTGCGTCCCACAGCTTGCCGGTTGTCTCGTCGAGGATATTGGCTGCCAAGACGGGGAACCCGGCCTGGGCGATGCGCGCCCTCAGCGGCTCCTGGCCCCAGTCGAACTCGTGGTTGCCCAGTGTCCAGGCATCATAGCCCGCAACGTTCATGGCTGCCATCACCAGCTCGCCTTCTGTGCTGTTTGAGACGTAGCTGCCCTGGAAAGAGTCGCCCGCGTCAAGCAGCAGCGTGCGACCAGGGTTCTCCTCTCGCAGCTGATCGATCAGGCTGATCATGTTCACCAGCCCGCCTTCCTCCAATGTTGCTGCACTGCCCTGGATCTCCTCCGGTTCGACGGCCCCGTGGAAATCGTTGGTGTGGAGGATGACAATGGTTTCGGTTGGGTCGCCTGCGTCGTCGGGCGTCACCGGCACATCATCCGTCACCGGGACATCCTCCGTGACGGGTCCGGGGGTGACGGTCGGTCCTTTTGCGCATGCCGAAGCCAGGATCATGGCGACCAGCAAGGCGAGCAGGACCGGCCATATCTGTCCTGTCTTCCTCTTGGATCCAGATTCGAACTCGTTCAAGTTCCGGTACCTCTCTATCTGCCGGGCTACGTCCGGGCAATCCGCTTCATTCGACGGCCCCAACTTGCGCGCCGGTCCCGCCGGCATCGTCTACCCCGCGTATCCCCAACCGCGGAGTTTCTCCTGCACCTCTGCCATCTCTCCATCCGAGAAATCGGGCTCCGAGGCGCCCTCTTTGTACACGCTGGCCTCAGTATAGACCACCGGTCGCGCTACCGGCGACGACTCCTCGAACGCCTCGCTCAGCACGCGCCCATCCAGATCGCGGGGTACTCCGACACCCATGGCGTGCAGCAGGGTTGGTGTCAGGTCTACGATATTCGCCCCGTGCAGTTGGGTGCCCGCCTTGACCCCCGGCCCTGCCAGGATCAGGACGCCATCCGGGCGGTGGTGACCCGAAAGCCCGATGATCGGCTCGACCAGCTTGTTCGAACCGAAATCAGCGTGCCCAAAGGCCATGTACTCCCACCCCCGCGGTTGTACGATCAGGTCTGGCGTGCGGTCAATGCTTGGACCGCTATAGATCTCCTCCCGGGTGTAGACGCGCTCCACCAGCGGTTCGCCGGTCCGTGGGTCGCGCAGAGCAAGCGCCTCGCGAGCGAGCTGCTCTCTGAGTGCCTCGTATTCGTGACCAGGCTGCACGATCCCCTCCGGCCTGACCCCGGCGAGGTTGATGTACACCTGGCCAAAGCTGCCGATGCTGAATGCCCTCGTGCGCGACCAATCCACATCGTCAAAGGACAAAAAGAGGCGATTCAAGATGCCGGCCTTTTGCTGGAACCTTACTTTCCGGCGCAGCTTGCCCATGCCCAGGGCCCTCGCAATGCGGAATGCCCTCAGTGGGGTGGCTCCCATCCTGAATAGGCAGCGTTTGAATGCAGTCGTTGGACCCTGTTTGAACCGGAGGAGTCCCAGGCTTGCCAGCCAGTTGTTGGTCAGGAAGAAGCTGTGCACCGGCCCGAAGCCATGGTCAGACATCACGACGATCAGTGTGTCCGAGTCCACCTCGGCCAGTAGTCGCCCTACATCGGCGTCGACCTTGCGGTGGAACCCCAGGATCATGTCGCGGCTGGCTGAGGCCTCGTCCGCATCGTGGCGTGGATGCCCGGGATCCAGCAGTCGCCAGGTCTCGTGCTGGACCATGTCTGTGTCCCAGTAGACTACGGTGAACAGATCCCACGGCTTGGTACGCATCAGGTACAGGGCGGCCTGGGTGCGATTCTCTACGCTGGTTTCCAGATCGTCGAGGAAGCGGCCCAGCCAGCGCGTGGAGCGGTAGCGTTCGTCCGGCGCCAGCATGAATGCGCCCAGTTCGTTCAGCAGCTCCTGTTTCAGGGCGGGTGGGTACGCCCATTCACTCTCGGGTCCGGGCGATAGGAACCCGCTGATCATAAAGCCATCCACAGGCTCAGGTGGGTAGGTGGTGGGAATGCCCAGGAGACCTACTTTGTACCCTGCTTCATTCAGCCAGTTCCACAGGGCGCGCGTCTGCCGGCTGGCAGCGTTGATCATCGTCACCTTGTAACTGTCTGCCCCTGGATAGACGAAATCGACCAGGCCATGCTTGCCAGGGTTCACCCCTGTGGCGAACGAGCTCCAGGAAGAGGAACTGATGGGCGGCAGAGTGGAGCGCAGCTTACCCGCAGCGCCCTCTTCCATCAGCCTTTTTAGAGTGGGCAGTTCCCCGGCCTCAATCCACGGGCCGAGGAGATCGAGGGTGACACCATCGAGGCCAATGACCAGAGCCTTCACCCCAGATACCCCAATCCTTCCAGCCGGTCCATGATCTCTTTCTCTCCCTCTTCTGTGTACTCGGTGCCGGCTGTGTCCTGGGCGCCCGGCGTGGGCTCACCGATCGTCACCGGAAAGGCTGCCATGTACTCGCCCTCAAAGGCGTTGGCAAGCACCTGACCATCCATGTCCGCTGGCACAGCGAGGCCCATCGTGTGCAGGATGGTGGGGGCAATGTCCTGGATGGCTGCCCCGTCCAGGGTTGATCCTTCGCGCACGCCCGGACCATGCACGATCAGCATCCCATGGTCGCGGTGCATGCCAGAATAGCGGTACACGGGAGACACGGTCTCCCTGTGGCCAAAGTCGGCCAGGCCGAAAAAGATGTCCGAGGGCTCTCTGGGGCGCAAGATCAGATCGGGCGCCCGGTCCAAGTGAGGCCCGGAGTAGATCTCCTCGCGGCGCAATACCTCTCCGATCAGCTTCCTGCCTGTCTGCGGATCACAGAAGTCATAAGCCAGCCGCTCGATCTCGGCCCGCACGGCTTCATACTCTGCGCCGGGCTCAACAATGCCCTGGGGCTCCCGCCCCTTGACGTTCAGGTAGATCGAGCCAAGGTGCCGCCCAAAAGAGTACGCACGCGACCTGCTCCAGTCGACGTCCAGAAACGACAGAAAGGCCACCTTGAGCAGATGATCCACAAAGTATCCTGCTACATACTCGGCCTGCCGCGCCAGGCCCAACTCGTCCGCTACCTGATGCACGTTGCGCAAGGTGAATCCACGGCGGAACAGAAACGCCTTCAGGCGGGTCCACAGGTCCCCTTTCAGACGCAACAGCCCGCTCTCCAGCAGCCAGTTGTTCAGGACGATAAAGTTGTTCGCCCGGCCCATGCCGTGGTCTGAAAGGATGATAACCAGTGTCTCCTCATCAGCGTATTCGAGCAAGCGGCCTATGCTCTCATCCACCTTCTGAAAGTACTCGCGCAGAATCCATTCCCGATCCTCGCGATCGCTGCGCCACGAATGGTCAGGATCCAGGTAATGCCACAACTGGTGCAGGACGCGATCGGTGTCAAAGAAAACCGCCGTAAAGACATCCCACGGTTGGGTACGGGCAAGATAGAGTGCTGTTCGAGTCCGCATATCCAGCAGGCTGTAGGTAGCGTTGAGGAAGCTGTCCCTTCGGCTTTCGGCAAAGGTCTCGGTGGGATAGATGCGGTACTGTCCAATTTCCTGCTCCAGCTCTGCGGCGAGCTCGGGCGGATGGACATAGTCGGTAGCCGAGTAGGGCGTCATCCAGCCGCTGACCATAAAGCCGTTGACCCGCTCTACAGGGTATGACATGGGGAGGTTGAGCACCCCTGTTCGATACCCGGCATCGCTCAAGTGGCGCCATACCGTGGCTCCGCCGCGCTGCGAAGCGTTCACCGGTGGGAAGTTATAGGTGCCTTCTCTGCGGTACAAAAAGTCGTAAATGCCGGTCTTGCCGGGATTCATGCCGGTGACGAACGAAGACCAGGATGGACCAGATGTCGGTGGGATGGTGGAGTACAGCTGGCCAACTGCCCCCTCACCCATCAACCGCCTCAGCGTCGGAAGGTGCCCGGTCTGCGCCCAACGTTGGATGATCTCCAAGGGCACGCCATCCAGGCCGATGATCATGATTCTCTTGGCTCGTTGCATACTGCCGTTTTCCAGTTGCGTGCTTGTTGGCCGGACCCAGCAGGATTGGAGTGCGCTTGTAGCAGGAAGCGTGGCTGAGGGGCGCTAGGTTCAGGCTCAGGTGGCCTACACTTCCTCGCCAAAGACTTTGCTGTAGCGGCAGAAGATCAGGTAGCCGATGACGAAAATCGCGATACAAGTGACGATGGTTCGAAAGAGAAAGTCCAGACCTGGCACTGCCCCTCTGACTAGGATGTCGCGGTACGAGGCGATCAGCGAAGCCATCGGATTCAGTCGGCGGATCCACAGCTGAAGATTCAGGCTGATGCCCAGAACCGTTGCGCTCTCCGGGATGATGTCGATCGGGTAAAAGATGGGTGTCAGGAAGAACCAGGCCTGCATCACGACTTGCATTATATGCTGAGTATCTCGGTAGAACACATTCGCCGTTGAGAGAAAAAAGACCAGACCCAAAATGAACAGGAGCTGGGCGGCGATGATGACCGGAAGCAACAGAACTGCTGCCGTCAAGTGTATGCGAAAGACCAGGATCAAGCCAAACAACACGACCAGGGCCAGCAGGAAATTCACCA
>JBFFCR010000262.1:0-5877 GCA_041559855.1 Anaerolineae bacterium
AGGATGAGCGGGTTGGGGAGCGACACGCCGCACAACCGCACGCCCAGTTTGGATCTATTCCCCACGCTCGCGCCCTGCCAGCCACTCCCGCCGGAGCAGCCCATAGAGGACAGCGTCCAGACGCTGCCCCTGCCATTCGCGCACTTCACGCTCAGCACCCTCGTACACCAGCCCCACCTGTTCGGCCACGCGCATCATCCTCGGATTGAAGGACCAGGTTTCCAGGCCGATGCGATGCACCTCCGAGTGCGAGAACAGGTAGTCGATCCACAAGCCTAGCGCTTTGGTGCCGAATCCTTGGTTCAGACAGTCGTCATCATAGATGGTGATGCCGACGTACCACACGTCCGGGTAGTCTTCTTTGGCATACCGGTTTACCCAGCCCATAGGCTTGCCCTCTATGGCAACGATGCTCGCCCGCTTGCGTGGAAGACCAGGATCCTCTTGGCAGAAGGCCCGAAATCGCTCTCGGTACGCCTCTTCCTCCTCGGGCGTCATCATAGAGGACCGCCTCTCTTCCCACGGCGCGTCGTACCTGTGCCACTCGCCACGAGTCTGCCATCGAAGGTAGTTGTCCGCATCCGACGGTATGGGATCGCGCAGAAAGACGAGCGTTCCCTTTGCCAGAACTGCGTCCTGAGAAACCATGCGTCAGCTCCTCCCCCACAAAGCGTCGGCCACTTGGTTCCGCTGCCCCTCGCTGATGCGTCCTGCCTCAACCAGCAGATCCAGCATTTCGCTCAGCCGCAACACCGCGTGGAGCCGGTAGCCAGCCTCGGCCAGTTCCGCGCCGCCGCCCTGCTCGCGGTCGATCAGCACCACCACATCCTGCACCTCCAGGCCAGCAGCCTTCAGCGGTTCGATAGCCGCCAGCTTGCTACCGCCCGTAGTGATCAGGTCGTCCAGCACGACGACCCGGTCACCGGCCTCGTACTCTCCCTCGATCGGCCGCGAGGTGCCGTGCGCCTTGACCTCCTTGCGCGGGTAGATCAACGGCAGGTCCAGCTCAAGGGCCACAGCAGTGCCGATGGGCAGGGCAGCATAGGGGATCGCTGCCAGGCGCACGCGCGCCCCTGGCTCGCCTGTCCCCGCTTCGCCCGTGCCGACCTTGGCGCGCAACAGATCGGCATAGGCGCGAGCCACTTGCCGCAAGACCGCAGGGTGCGAAGCCAGCAATCGCAGATCGACATAGATGGGGGAGGTCTTGCCGGAAGCCAGGGTAAACTCGCCGAAGCGGATCGCGCCGATCTCCTCCAGGGCTAGCGTCAGGGAAACCCGGGGATCAAACCCGCGCGCCAGGGGACCGGAACGGGCCTCGTTGATCCGCTTCCTCAGGTCCAGGGCCGCCTGGCGCGGATCTGGCGCGTAGATGATGCCCCGCGAGGAATTGACGACTATGCCCAGCCGGTCCTCCCGAAGCCCGGAAGCCAGGGCACCTTCGAGGTCGCCGCCCTGCGCCCCGACCCCCGGCAGCAGGATCCATGCCCCGGGAGACAGGGCACGGACGCGGGCCAGCGCCTCGGGATAGGTAGCACCAACCACCAGACCTGTGCCCCATGCACTCGCCTTCTCAGCAACGGCCTCGTACAGGGGCCGGCTGGGGCATGGCAGCGTCTGCAGGTCGGTGGCCCCCGGGTTCGAGGTGTGGCAGAGAAGAAAAATGCCCCTGTCCGCATAGGCGGCAAACGGCATCACCGAATCCTCCCCGAGGTATGGATTGACCGTCAGGGCATCGGCGCCCCAAACCTCGAACGCCGCGCGCGCGTACGCCTGCGCCGTGGAGCCAATGTCGCCCCGCTTGGCATCGAGGATTACCGGTACGGCCGCCGCCTGGTGGACATAGTCCACCGTGCGTCGCAGCGCTTCCAACCCCTCCGGCCCGGCCGCTTCATAGAAGGCGAAATTCGGCTTGTACGCGCACACCAGATCCCGCGTTGCATCAACAATGCGCCGGTTAAAGCGATACAGGTCATCCCCCGGTGCGAGCCTTTCAGGACGGGGATCCAGCCCCACACAGAGCAGGCTATCGTTGCGCCGGGCTGCCTCTTCAATCCACTGGTAGAACCCCTCAGCCATAGACTCCCCTCCACGGTCACTGGTCCGCGCCACCCGTCTATTGCCCATGCACCTGAGGATACACCCCGGCGCTCAAGCCCCTGTCGCCGGTATTGGCTCCACGCGGAAGGAGAGGCCGCACGCACAGGTCGACGTGGCGTTGGGATTCTCCACGCGAAAGCCCACCCCTTCAGGTTCATCAATATACTCGATGCAGGCGCCCTGCAAGTAGGCCGCGCTGAACGGATCCACGTACAACCGCACGCCCTGGCTTTCCAGGACGGCGTCGCCCTCACGCGCCTGTGCTTCAAAGGCCATCCCATACTGCATACCGGCGCATCCGCCGGCGTGGACAAAGATGCGCAGGCCATGCGCCACCTGTGCCCTCTCTTGGAGTAAGCGACGCACCTGGTCTGCCGCCGTAACGGTCAACGTGATCATCGGAACCTCTCACACTTCCAGACTGTACCCATTGTAGCACACGACGGTCAGATTCGTCAATGGGCCACCGCGCTTTCCGGACTCACACCCTATTGCAGGAGCCCGCGCTGGCGCCGTTTATAACGCAGCCAGGAAACATAGATCGACTCCTTCTCATCGTGATCCGCGACGTTGGACAGAAATGGAAAATCTGCTGGCGATACAGGCAGCCTTGCCAGCGCCTGGACCGGCTCTTCGCTGGCCCACTCGTCAAAGCGGACGGCGCCGCGACTGGTCTGGCAGAATGGCGTACGAGGCAGAACATAGATCATGCCATCCGTCCACGGGTGCTGCTGCAACATCTCGCGGTTTACGGAAAAGAAATAGAACCTTCGATCCGGCCCCTTCCCATCTCCGGTCACGAAACAGCCATTGCGCATCGAGCCCCGATACCTGCCGTGATCCAGGATCGCAAAAAAGATCGGCCACACGCCGTCGCCTGAGGCAAACACAGCAATCATCGGCCTGCCATTGAAGTCAAGCTGCTTCCTAGGAAGCAGGGTGTCGATATCCAGGCTGTTGGAACCGTGGAGCAAAACGCCTTTGTGGCTGACCAGGTAGCGCAGAAAGTCGGCTTTCGGGTAGTCGCAGTTGTAATCGATCACGCCTCCGCCGCCGATTCTGACGGCAGATCGGAAGGCCTGTTCAAATGCCCGTATCTTAACTTCGTCCAGCTTCAGTTCAGGCAGCGACAGGAACAGATGCCCCAGAACGACTGAGGCAGAACGCGCCTTGAGCCACATCAGAACCGGCATCCTCTCCCCTGCGCAGCGCGCCTATGCCGTTACCGGGTGAGGTCGTCTGTGTCGAGGATGATGGTAAAGGGGCCATCGTTGTGGATCTCAACCAGCATCAACCCGCCAAACTCGCCGGTCTCCACACGCTGGACGCCAGCCTGCCGCAGTCGATCGGCAAAGTGGTCCACCAACGGCTCGGCCATTTCCGGCTGTCCAGCGCGAATGAAACTGGGTCGCCGCCCTCGCCGGCAATCGGCGTACAGGGTAAACTGAGAAATCACCAGGGCACCTCCGTTCACGTCGAGAAGGGATAGATTCGTCTTGCCCTCTACATCGGCAAAGATCCGCAGTGTGGCGATCTTGTCCGCCAGGCGCTCCGCCTCAGCCAGCCCATCGCCATGACCCACGCCCAGGAGAATGACCAACCCCTGGCCGATCTCTCCGATCGCCTCCCCCTCCAGAACGACTCGACCCTGCTGAACCCGCTGGATTACTGCTCGCATGAATCCACTCACTCCTCCAACGCGCTATCCGACCGCAGCCATTCTACCCGCTGGCCATACAAAAGTCAAGCGCTGGGCCAGGAGACCAGACCCCTAAAGACCACCAGCGACGCTTGCACATCCTGCCAACTTGGCGTATAATTCGTTCAACAGCAGCGAGTGGCCCTGCCAATGAGCGAGTTTGACGACAACCGAGTTCGAGTTCGGGTTCAGCAAAGGCCCGACGTGTACCTCAGCGTCATCGACGCTGGACCACGTCAAGGCAGCCCGGTTCTGTTCTTCGTGCAGGGAGCTGGCGGTCACGCTCTGCAGTGGGTGAACCAGCTCCGCCACTTCTCGCAACGAAACCGCTGCATCGCACCCGACCTGCGGGGTCATGGAGCATCAGACAAGCCCCATGACGGCTACACCGTCGATGCGATCACAGAGGATCTGGTTGCCGTGCTGGACCGGCTCGACATCCGAGAGCCCGTAGTCCTGCTCGCGCATTCGGCCGGCGGACTGCTGGGCATCGACTTTGCCCATCGCTTCCCAGAGCGGCTGAGCAAGCTGATCTTGGTCAACACGGCAGCCCAGTTGCCTCTGAACAGGTGGATGCGGCTGGGGCTACGCACGCCGTCCATGTTGATGGTCCTCATCCGGCCCTTTCTGCAGCGCCGGGGGCGCTTTAATGCACCGCCTCACATCTTCAAAAGGTTCGTCGAGAACAGCGTGGGCAGATGGCACGGATGGGACCTGCTGCAGGATGTCACTACGCCGACGCTGGTTATCGCCGGGCAGCGGGATTGGTACGTGCGTCCCAGCCTATCACGCCGTACAGCGCATGGCATGCCGCGCGCCCGTCTGGAGATCGTCCGTGCAGCGGGCCATCAATCGCCCCTGGAGCGACCTGCCGCTGTCAACCGTGCAGTGGAGCGCTTTCTGCAGTCCGGCCTGCGCTCCTGGCGGAGCGGGATCGACGACTCACATGCAGTGAGCCACGAACGCCCCTGGCTGGCGCGCTACGAGAAGGGCGTGCCGTCCGAAATCGCCATCCCTGAAAAACCGTTACATCACCTCCTCGAGGAGTCGGCCCGTCGCTGGCCCGACCAGACGGCCTTGATCTACCGCGGTCGCCGGATTTCGTACAGCGTCGTGCTAGAAGAGGCGAGCCGCTGGGCCAGCATCCTCCAGGACCTGGGTGTTCGCAAAGGCAGTCGAGTCCTGATTCTGCTGCCCAACATACCGCAGGCGATCATCGGCCTGTATGGCACGCTGATGTCCGGGGCCGTAGCGGTGCTGGTGAATCCCTTATCCGATCGCCAGGATCTGGCCCGCCAATTGACCGATTCCGGTGCCGAGACGGTGCTCACCCTGAGCCGCTTCTATCCCGACGTGGTCCGGCCATTGCAGCAAGAGGGCCAGATCCGCAACGTGATCCTTACCAACGTCAAGACATATCTCCCCTGGCTGCAGCGGACCCTGTTCCGCTTTACCCGGGAACGGAAAGAGGGTCACCGCCTGCCGTCCTACGAGGCGGAGAAAGTCCTATGGTGGGAGCGGCTGATGCGCCGCGCGCCAGGCGATCTCCGACCGGTGCCCATCAGCTCGGACGATCTGGCAGCGCTGCTCTATACCGGGGGCACCACCAGCGAACCAAAGGGCGTGATGCTGTCGCACCACAACCTGATGGCGAACGCCTGGCAGACCCGCGCCTGGTTTCCCGACCTGCGAGACGGGCAGGACATCTTTTTGGGAGTACTCCCACTTTGCCATTCCTATGGGCTGACCACCTGTCTCAACCTGGCCTTCCTGAGCGGCTCAACCGTGATCCTAAAGCCAACGCTGGACGTTTCACGGATCCTGAAGGCGATCCGTCGCTACCAGCCCACCGTATTCCCTGGCATACCGGTCGTCTACGCCGCCATCAACGAGGTCCCCGACGTGCGCGACTACCGCCTGGCCAGCGTCAAGATCTGCATCAGCGGCGCCAGCTCTCTGCCGGTCGAAGTGCAGGAGAGTTTCCAGAAGCTGACCAAAGGCCGGCTTGTCGAAGGCTATGGCCTGACCGAGGCCAGCCCGGTGACCCACGCCAATCCCCTCTTTGGCGCAGAGCGAGTCGG
>JBFFCR010000263.1:0-5875 GCA_041559855.1 Anaerolineae bacterium
CGTGGCAATGAGTGGCTCGTCCGGTGGTCGGCGGGTGGCGATGAGTTCCCATGTCGGTAGCACCTCGAGCCGACGATTGCCTAAGATCCCCACATAGAGTTCGCGACCTTCGACGAATTGTTTGCAGCCTTTCTGGCCCAACTCCGACACTTTGTGGAGATCAAGGTACGCGGTAACAACGTGATCGAGCGGCTGTACGCCACCCACATGCCCGTGCCATTTCTCTCCCTGCTCATCGACGACTGCATCTCGACAGGTAGCGACTACCACGATGGAGGTGCGCGCTACAACACCACCTACATTCAGGGCGTCGGCCTGGGAACCATGGCCGATGCACTGGCAGCCATCAAGTACTGGGTCTTTGATCTCCAGACGGTGACCATGAGCGAGCTACTGGCGGCGCTTCAAGACGATTTCGTTGGTCACGAGCGCACGCTGCAGCTTCTGCACAACAAGACACCCAAATATGGCAACGATGACGACTATGCAGATGGGATCATGCAGGCAGTATTCGAAGCCTACTTTGAGGCCATCGACGGGCGACCGAACACCAAGGGTGGCGCGTATCACATCAACCTGCTGCCCACCACCTGCCACGTCTACTTTGGCTCGGTGACCGGGGCTACGCCTGATGGACGCCGCGCAGGCACGCCACTATCTGAGGGGATCTCGCCGGTACAGTCTGCAGATCGACGCGGACCCACGGCTGTCCTCAAGTCCGCGTCCAAGATGGACCACGCGCGCACCGGCGGCACGCTCCTCAACCAAAAGTTCACGCCACAGTTGCTCCAAGGCGACGACGCCCTTGAGAAGCTTGTGCACCTCATACGCACCTACTTTAGGCTGGATGGACATCACATCCAATTCAACGTGGTCGATGCTGCCACATTGCGCGCGGCCCAGCAAAACCCTGAACTACACCGCAACTTGATCGTGCGCGTGGCGGGCTACAGTGACTACTTTTGCGATCTGGGAAAGGATCTCCAGGACGAGATCATCGCCAGAACAGAGCACACGGCGTTCTGAGACGGTTCACCCGCAACACGGCCGACTGTGCGCAAACGCCCGATTTGTGCTATACTCACAGACCGCTAATCACCTCATCAGGAGACAGAGGCGCAATGAAGAGACAGATCATCAGCACCGAGCAGGCACCGCCAGCGGTCGGCCCCTACTCGCAGGCAGTCCGGGCGGGCGATCTTGTATTCACGGCCGGGCAGTTGGGACTTGTTCCAGACACAAAGGAATTGGCTGGCCCGGATATTGAAAGCCAGACCCGGCAGGCGCTGCAGAACCTGGATGCCATCCTGCAAGCTGCCGGATCCTGCCTGGCGCATGCCGTCAAGGTGACCGTGTTTCTAGCTGATATCAGGGAATTCTCTGCAATGAATGCGACCTATGCCGCTTTCTTTTCCGAGGAACCGCCGGCCCGCGCGGCAGTGCAAGCCGCAGCCCTACCCCTGGGTGCGAAGGTCATGATCGACATCGTGGCCCTGGCCTGCGACTGTGACAGCAGCAAGGCGCGCTGCGACTGCGAGCACACATAGAGGATGGCTGTACAGAGTCGCCGCGTGGTGCAGCCAGGCACAACGACTGCCAGCGAGTTCGCCGTCCCGCAGAGCTGGAGCTCTGACCGGCGGGGGCCGGTGCGCTGGATCTGGTCCCACATACTCCGGCACAAGCTATACATCATCGGCAATCTGCTCGGCGCCTTCAGCAACGCTGCGCTGGCTGCGTTGGCCCCGATTCTCACTGGTCAGGCATTCGACGCCGTCGGCGTCTCTCCACCCGACCTTGGTGCCCTGGCCAAAGCAGCCGCGTTGATTGCGGGCACGCAGATCTTGCGTGGCGGCCTGCAACTGATCCGCAACTTTTCCGCCGAGGTGATTGGCCAGCGCCTTGAGCGCGATACCCGCGACGAGCTCTACAGCAGTCTGATCGGCAAGAGCATGTCGTTCCACGATCTCCAGCCCACCGGCGAAGTCATGGCCCGGGCCACCAACGATGTACGCGAAGTCAATCTGATGTTCAACCCGGGATTGAATCTGGTTATCGGCTCTGCCAACTTCTTGTTCATGCCGCTTATCGCCGCACCGACCATTTCCCCGCAGCTGATCGCTGTGCCGATCCTTTACCTGGTAGCCTATGTCATATCTGTGCAGGCATATCTGCGCAAGTTGAACCCTGCCGCGCGGCAGGTTCGCACCAACTTTGGCACGATGAATGCCGTGCTTGCAGAAGCGATCGAGGGCATCGAAACTGTAAAAGCCGCGGCCCAGGAAGAGCGCGAGAACGGGCGATTTCTACGGGCGGTTACGGGCTGGCGCGACGCCTACTTGACACAGATAGACATCGAGGCCTTCTATATCCCGCTGCTGCTGCTGGGGCTGCTACAGGCAGGCGGGCTCTTGCACAGCCTGCTACTTTTCTCATCCAGGCAGATCGCCCTGGGTGACGTGGTGGCTTTCAACGGCCTGCTGCTGCTGTTTGGATTCCCGACTTTTGCAGCGCAGTGGGCCTACTCGCGGGTCGCATCCGGGGTCGCCAGCGCGCGCCGCATCCTGGAACTGATCAACGCGGAGAGCGACCTCGATCAAAACCTACAGGGGTACAAAGCCACCATGCAGGGTGCCGTGACGCTCCAAGATGTGACCTTTTGCTACCGTCCCCCTGGTGAGACGTGCCCCAGGGAACCTGCGCTCGAAGAGATCACGTTCAGCGCCATGCCCGGGCAGACTATCGCTATCGTTGGACAGACCGGCTCGGGCAAGAGCTCTATAGCAAAGCTGATCAATCGCACCTATGATGTCGACAGTGGCCATGTGTGCATCGACGGAATCGACGTTCGCGACTGGAATCTGGAGTCTCTGCGCCAGCAGATCTCGATCATTGAACAGGACATCTTTCTCTTCTCGCGTACCATCGCCGAGAACATTGCCTTTGGTCACCCAAGCGCCACTCGCGAGCAGATTGAGGAGGCAGCGCGGGCTGCACAAGCACACGAGTTTGTCAGCAGCTTCAGAGATGGCTACGATACCATGGTCGGTGAACGAGGCGTGACCTTGTCCGGCGGACAGAGACAGCGCATTGCCCTGGCCCGTGCGTTCCTAACCAATCCACGGATCCTGATCCTGGATGACTCGACCAGTGCCATCGACAGTGCGACAGAGGATCGGATCCAGCGGGCAATTGAGCGGGCAGGAGCAGATCGCACAATGTTCCTGATCACGCATCGCCTGTCGCAGATCCGCCGCGCCGACGCAATTGTTGTCATGCGCAAGGGCCGGATCGCAGCCATGGGCACCCACGACCAGTTGATGGCCGAATCCCAGGCTTACAGAAACATCTTTGCACGATATGAGAACTAAGAGTCCGCCGTTGTCCGGCCCAACCTAGGGGAAGTCCTGCATGTCCGTCTTCTTTGGCTTGAATACCGAAGCGTACGATCGCCAGTATACCGATAGAGAACTGCTGGCACGTATCATCCGCTACTTTGCTCCGCACCGGCGCCGCGTCATCGTGGTTGGTGTGCTGGTTGCTGCCATGGCCCTCATCGGCGCCGCACAGCCGATTGTCGTGTCCCGCGGCCTGGATCTGCTAGTCGCCTCGCCAGATGTATCCCTCGTAGTAGCCATCGTCGCCATCGTGCTTGTCATTGGCATCCTGAACTGGACCAGCAACTGGTGGAGACGCCGACTCATCGGTCGCGTCATCGGCAACACGGTGCTGACGCTTCGCCAGGATGCCTTCCAGGCGTCGATGAACCACGACATGTCGTTCTTTGACGAATTCCAGTCAGGCCGGATCATCAGCCGCGTAACCTCGGACACTGAGGAGTTCTCCCAGGTCGTCATGCTCGTCACCGACTTGATCGGCCAGCTACTGCTCGTAGTCCTGCTGACCATCGTGCTGTTCACTGTCTCATGGCAACTCACCCTGGCGCTGCTGGCATTGACTCCCCTTGTCATTCTCCTGGCTATGGGCTTCCGGCGAATTGCCCGCATGGTCACGCGCAAGGGTTTCCGAGCCATCGCCGAGGTCAATGCCGCCATACAGGAGGCGGTCACCGGCATCAGTGTGGCCAAGAACTTTCGCCAAGAAGCTGCCATCTATGATGCCTTTTCCCGGGTCAACCGGCAGTCCTATTCCGTCAACCTGCGGCGGGGATTCGTGCTCGCCAACATCTTTCCCGTCCTCAATGCCCTGTCCGGAGTGGGCACCGCGATGCTGGTGTACTTTGGGGGGCTTTCGGTTGCAGGCGCGGCGATTTCATTGGGTACCTGGTATCTGTTCATCTCGAGCGTGGACCGGTTTTGGTTCCCCATGATCAACGTCTCGGCCTTTTGGAGCCAGTTCCAGGCAGGGCTTGCGGCTGCCGAACGCATCTTTGCCCTCATCGATGCAGAGCCAACCGTCCGCCAGGTGGACGACAAAGACGTGACAGATCTTGCAGGGGCAATCGACTTTGATCGGGTCGACTTTCAGTACACGTCCCAGGAACAGGTTCTATGCGATTTCTCCCTGCGCGTGAAACCGGGCGAGAGCGTAGCCCTGGTCGGGCACACAGGCGCTGGCAAGACCAGCATCGCCCGCCTCATAGCGCGCTTCTACGAGTTCCAGGGAGGTAGCATCACCATTGATGGGCACGACATCCGGGCATTGAACCTTACGAGCCTTCGCCAGCACCTGGGCATCGTGACGCAGAGCCCATTCCTTTTTGCCGGGTCAGTAGCGGACAACATCGGCTATTCTCGTGCCGAATTGCCCGAAAACGAGATCGAAGAGATAGCCAGGAGCATTGGCGAGGGGGAATGGCTTGAAGCGCTCTCTGAGGGGCTGGACACCGATGTTGGTGAGCGGGGCTCGCGCCTCTCCATGGGCCAGCGGCAACTTGTGGCTTTGATGCGCGTCCTCGTTCAGGCGCCTGCCATCTTTATCCTCGACGAGGCGACGGCCAGCGTGGACCCGTTTACCGAGGCCCAGATCCAGGAAGCGACAGAGTTGATCCTGGCTCGCAGCACATCCATACTCATCGCCCACCGGCTCTCTACGGTTCGAAAAGTGGATCGGATCATTGTGCTCGAGAACGGGCGCATCATAGAAGAAGGCAATCATGGCCAGTTGATGGCGCAGGCCGGCCACTATGCAGAGCTATACGACACCTACTTCCGCCACCAGTCACCAGACTACCGTCCGCCACCGGAAGACGCGCAACCAGTCAGTTTGCCAAGCACTGCGCCCGCCACGCGCTAGCCGGACCGCCCCTACGAGCAGGCGTACGCTGGGCGCTGGCAGGAGATTGAGGCGCAGACAGGCCAGGAATCGAGATGAGACCCAGTATGATTGATTCAAGCTTACCGTTGATCGATCTGCATCGTCACCTGGATGGCGCCGTGCGTCTGGACACCATCCTCGATCTGGGCAGGCAGCACAGTCTTGAGCTGCCCGCCTGGGATCTAGAAGGCCTGCGCCCTCACGTCCAGGTTACCGGCTCTCCGGACAGTGCTGGAAGGACGCCCGGAGTCATGGCCTTCATCGCCAAGTTCCGCTGGATGACCGAGATCCTCGTCGACCTGGATGCCTGCCGGCGCATCGCCTACGAAAACGTCGAGGACGCGCATCGCGAAGGGATCGATTATGTCGAACTCAGGTTCAGCCCCTGGTTCATGGCGCAGACGCACAAGCTGGATCCCGCGGGCATCGTTGCCGCGGTCGTGGAGGGCGCCAGGGCCGGTGCAGAGCAATTCGGAGTCAGAGTACAACTCATCGGCATCATCAGCCGAACCTACGGACCGGAAGCAGGCTGGCGCGAACTGGAGGCGCTGCTAACCCGACGCGGCGATCTGGTCGCCCTGGACCTCGCTGGCGACGAAGC
>JBFFCR010000264.1:0-5871 GCA_041559855.1 Anaerolineae bacterium
CGGGCCAGAGGAAGGGATCGGCCATCGCAAAGATGGCCAGGGCAAGCCCCCCCCACAGCAGGACGGGAGCCAGCCAGCGTGCCAGCGCGGCGGGGCGCCATCGGCCGGGAAAGGTCTCCCAGAGCCAGTGGATGACCACGACGATGCCCACGATGGCGTAGAGATACTTGCCCGCGGCAGTCAGGCCCAGGGCAACCGCCGAGAGGATCAGCCACCCGTTCCAGCGTCGCTTCGAGCGGGCGTAGGCCAGGACGGCCACCGTGCTGGTCAGGGCGGGCAAGGCCTCCAGCATGACCTGGCTGGTATACTTGATGGTGAAGGTGTGTGCCCCCAGAAGGAGGCCAGCCAGGGGATTGAGCAGGGCCAGCACCAGCACCTGGAGCGTACCGGCGACGGCGGCCACTGTGCGAGCCATCTTCAGTTGAGGTTCCGGTAGCGAGCTGGCTGGTCCGGCGGTGGTGGGACGGTCGGGGACCTCGTCCACCGGGGGCAGCGCGAGCAGGGCCAACCCGTAAGCCAGTTTGGCCAGCGGGGGGTGCTCTGACCGGTAGTTTAGCTCGGTGAGGGCAGCCCAGTCTCCGGCCCGGATCGCTTCCGCGAACTGCTGCCCCGCGCGCACATAGTCGTCCTCGTCATAGTCGATGGGCAACAGGTCCACCGCGCGAAGCCGCAAGCCCAGCGCGATGGCCGTGACCGCGAGGATCGCCAGGAGGCGCACTACCTTTGCCAAGCGGGGCCCGCGCGGATGGCGCGGGCCAGCTCTCTGGATACCCTCGGCTAGTCGGGCGGGTTCAACGTTCATCTGCGATCCCTCATGCATGGTGGATGCTATCGGCCCGGATCAGTGTACAACAAGAATCCCCCAGTGGCATCGGCCAGTTGGGGGATTCCGGGATTGGTCAGCTGGACAGTTCTCTTACCCTACACCGTTCCCCGCTTGGGTGCATCCGTCCCTCATTTGCACCACGGTTCGACGATGGTGCCGCCAAAGGTGCTGTGGATGATGATCCAGTGTTTCCAGGGAACGTCGCTTTCCACACTGTCGAGCAGGATCTCGGCGGTGTGCGTATCATCCCCTTCACTACAGGCAATGGTGACAGTGGCTGCGATGTTGGACCTGCCTTCTGATGTGGTGTAGGGGGTGTCGGGGACAATCTTGACGATCTCGAACTGCGCGCCATAGACTTTGGACAGGCAGATCTCAGAACAGCCGGCCTCCAAGTCATAGTAGGCCATGTGCTTCCAGCATGCGCGGGCTGCTATCGCGTCGCCCGTGCCCACTGCTTCCAGGAAGGTTGAGATGATGGCGGAGGGGCTTCGGTCAAAGCTCCTGGTGCAGGCATCTTGGTAGAGGGACCATAGGACGGCGACCACCAAGACGACGACGGCGACTATGGCTCCCAGGATCCAGAGGATGCGGGCGCGGCCCCGGGCGCGTTCTTGATAGTAGGTATCCGACATGACTTCCCCCTACCAGTGTACCGGTCCTACCCCTTCACACCTCCCACCGTCAGACCAGAGACCAGGTAGCGCTGTAGCAAGAAGAAGAGCAGGATGATGGGGATGCTCATCAGGATCGACATGGCGGCGAACGTCGACCATGGCGTGGCATACTGCCCTTGCATGGAGCGCAGGGCCATGGCCAACGTGAAACGAGATGGGTCTTCCAGGAAAGTCCAGGCCAGGATGAACTCGGTCCAGCCTGACATAAACGCGAACAGGACGGTCACCGCCAGGGCCGGCACCGACAGGGGCATGATGATGCGGATGAAGGTCTGGGTCATGGAGGCGCCATCGATGAGGGCGGCCTCCTCCAGTTCCCTGGGCACGGTGTCAAAATAGCCTTTCAGGTTCCAGATCGAAAACGGCAGCGTGGTCGACCCGTAGGCCAGCATCAAACCAAGCAGAGTGGTACGGAGGGATTCGTCACCGAGCTTGATCTGGCTGAGCAGCACGAACAGAGGGGCCAGCGTGGCGGAGGCGGGCAGCATCAGCAAGATGATAAAGCCCAACATGCCGGCCTGGCGCCCGATAAACTGGAAGCGGGAGAAGGCATAGGCAGCAGAGGAGCCGAGGATCACGGCGATGACACTGGTACCCAGGGCCACGAACAAGCTGTTCTTGAGGAGTTTGAAAAAGGTCATGCAGGTGGCAGGGTCGCTAGGGTTCTTGCACAGCAAGCCAAATGGTTCGAGCAGTACCTCGCTGAACGAGTCGAAGGAGGCGCCTGGCGGGATAAGCGTCAATTCCAGCGGCTTGTCGATGTCGCGCGGGTCCAGTGCCATGGAAAAGACCCACAGGATGGGGAATAGGACCGTGGCGAGGACCAGCAGGAGAAAAACGTGCATTCCGATCTGCCTGAGAACCTGTTTCTGCCGCTTAGACATAGTAGGCCTCCGTCGCGCGGGTCACCCGATTTTGGAGGAGGGTGATGATCAGCAGCACGAAAAAGACGACGATGCTGAATGCGGCCGCCACCCCGTATAGCCGTTGCTCGTACACGAGCTTGAACGCCTGAGTGATCAGGATCTCGGTACGCCCGAATGGTCCTCCGTCCGATATAAAGTAGATGACGTTGAACTGGTTGAAGGTCATGATCGTGCCGAGCATGATGGCCGGGACCATCGCAGGGCGTATCAGCGGGATGGTGATCGACTTGAGTTTCTGCCAGCCACTGGCGCCATCTATCGAGGCGGCTTCGTACAACTCGGCGGGGATCGATTGCAGGGCGCCGGTGGCGATCACCATCATAAAGGGCCAGCCGAGCCAGATATTGGCGATCAGGACGCAATAGAAAGCTAATGGCAAGAAGCTGAGCAGCCCGCCGATAGGGGGGGTGGTTTCCAGCAGCCAGCGGGTATCGGTCGGAAAGCCGGTACCCCAGAGCTCGTTCAACCGGGCCAGCAGGAGGTTGAAGGCTCCGAAGCGGTCGTCGAACATGTTGCGCCAGGTCAGGGCGGCGATGTAGCCAGGGACGGCCCAGGGCAACACGTAGAGCGCCCGGTAGAATCGCTTGCCGATCAGGTCCTTGTTGTTGAGAACCAGGGCGATGGCCACGCCCAGGGTCACGTGAAAGATGAGGTTCGCTACGGTCCAGGTAATGTTGAACAGGAGGAGTCGCGGGAAGTCATAGTTCTCGATGGCGAGTTGGTTGGTTACGATCTTGACAAAGTTGCTAATGCCTACAAAGGTGGGGGCATACTTTTCCCAGGTCTCGGGTTGGAACAGGACGTATCGGAGGTTCTTCACCCGGTAGTCTGTGAAGGCCATGTACAACTGGTACAATTGGGGAAGGAGGGTGATGAAGACCATCACCAAGCCGGCGGGAAGGATGTACAGCCAGGCGGTGCGGGAATCCTTGATGCGCTTTCGAAGCTGTTCGCCGCGGCCCAAGGGCTGACCGGGAACGCTTGCGGGTATCTCTGCTACAGCCATGGGTCAACTCC
Source organism: Anaerolineae bacterium (assembly GCA_041559855.1). GTDB lineage: Bacteria > Chloroflexota > Anaerolineae > JAAYZQ01 > JAAYZQ01 > JBFFCR01. The sequence goes on from JBFFCR010000264.1 coordinate 3,447, forward strand.
TTTGCTAACCCAGACCTGACCGAACGCCGCCAGAATTGGAGTTCGGCCCAGGTGTGCCCTGGGAGGGAGATCTATCCGATCGATGCGCTATTTGCACGAATGCAGGCAAGGGACGGGCCCTCGCCTGCATTCGGAGTGTCTCACGTGCTAGCCGCTATCGCGGGCTTGCTAGCCGCCGCGGATCTCTGCGATGGCCGCGACGATGGCATCGTAGGCCGTCTGCAGGGCCTCGGCCGGATCGATACCCTCATCGGTCACTGACTGGATGGCGGTGTCCATGGGACCCCAGTAGGCACCCATCTCGGGAATAACCGGGAAGACTGCGCCACCGGCAAAGGCGTCCATGCTTTGCAGCATGAGCGGATCGCTGACCTCAACACCGCTGATAGCCGGGATATGGCCTGCCTTGGTCGGATCGGCCAGGATGGCCTGGGCCTCGGGCGAGAGGAAGAACTCCATGAACTTCCAGGCGGTCACCCGGTCTGGGCCGTCCACATTGGCGTTCAGGTAGATGTTCTCGGTCTGCACGTAGCCGGAGAGATGGCCCTCGCCAAAGGTGGGCCAGGGGTCGATGGCCAGATTGTCGGCGCCGATGGCCTCGGCGAGACTGGCCGTGTTCCACGTGCCGTCGATGATGATGCCAGCCTTGCCGGCCTTGAACAGGTTCACGTCGTTGTCAGTGTAGTATTCGACCGGGCCTGCATCGGAGAAGGAGGCGAGCAGGTTGAGCCACTCGACACCCTTCTCGTCGTTGAACATCGGATCGCCGCTGCTATCCATCAGCGCGCCGCCAATGCCGTCCAGGTGGGCGGCAGAGAAGAAGAACCCGCGCTCCAGGTTGGCACCCACGATGTCGCCCTGGGTGGCAGCCTGGGCGGCAGCGACCAGATCCTCATAGGTGGCAGGCGCGTCGGCGATGATGTCGGTGTTGCGGAACATCACCACGCCCTTGATGGTCTGCGGCAAGCCGATTATCGCGCCTTTGTACTTGACTGCGCCCAGGGCCGCCTGGTTGATGGAAGCCATGAACGGTGTATTGGTGGAGCCACGCACATCGCCTATCAACTCGGCGTCGTACAGGGCGGGACCCCAGTCGGCTGCGCCGATGAGGAGGCTCGGGCCACCTCCGGTGGCGGTAGCGGTCTCGTACTTGCCACGCAGGTCGTCAAAGGGAACGTACAGAACCTCGAACTGGACGTCGGGATTCTTGGCCTGGAAGGCAGCGATGACCTCGTTCAGCGACTCGATCTCGTTCTCCTTCCATGCGTGCCAGATGTTGATCGTGCCGGTTACCGTCTCCTCCGGCGGCGCCTCGCCACGAATCTCGGCGATGGCGGCAGTGATCGAGTTGTAGGCCTGGCTCAGTGCCGCGGTTGGGTCAGCGCCCTCGTCAAAGACCGACTGTAGGGCAGTGTCCATGGGACCCCAATAAGCGCCCATCTCGGGGATGACCGGGAAGGCAGCGCCACCGGCAAAGGCCTCGGCCGACTGGGCCATCAATGGATCGGTGATCTCGACGCCACTGATAGCCGGGATATGGCCTGCCTTGGTCGCATCGGCCAGGATGGCCTGGGCCTCGGGCGAGAGGAAGAACTCCATGAACTTCCAGGCGACGTCTTTGTCGTCGCCTTCGGCATTGGCGTTCAGGTAGATATTCTCGGTCTGCACGTAGCCGGACATCGGCGACGGCCAGGGATCGATGGCCAGCTTGTCGGCGCCGATGGCCTCGGCGAGACTGGCCGTGTTCCACGTGCCGTCGATGATGATGCCGGCCTGGCCTGCCTTGAACAGGTTCACGTCGTTGTCGGTATAGTACTCGGTCGGGCCCGCGTCAGAGAAGGAGTCGAGCAGGTTGAGCCACTCGACACCCTTGTCATCGTTGAACAGCGGGTTGCCGGCGTCGTCCATCATCAGCCCGCCAACGCCGTTCAGGTGGGCGGCAGAGAAGAAGAATCCGCGCTCCAGGTTGGCACCCACGATGTCGCCCTGGGTGGCAGCCTGAGCGGCAGCGACCAGGTCGTCAAAGGTGGCGGGCGCGTCGGCGATGATGTCGGTGTTGCGGAACATCACCACGCCCTTGATGGTCTCAGGCAGACCAATCAGGGTGCCGCGGTACTTGACGGCACCAAGGGCCGCCGGGTTAATGGTGCGCAGGAACTCTTCGCTGGTCAGGTCCGCGATGTCGGCAATCAGCTCGGCATCAAAGAGGGCGGGGCCCCAGTCGGCTGCGCCGATCAGGACGCTCGGACCGCCCCCGGTGGCGGTAGCGGTCTCGTACTTGCCGCGCAGGTCGTCAAAGGGTACATAGAGGACCTCGAACTGCACATCGGGGCAGATGGCCTGGAATGCGGCGACGACCTCGTTCAGCGACTCGATCTCGTTCTCTTTCCAGGCGTGCCACAGGTTGATCGTGCCGGCCGGACAC
>JBFFCR010000265.1:0-5815 GCA_041559855.1 Anaerolineae bacterium
GCAGGTTGTTGCCATAGTCAAACACCACCGCGCCTCGCTTCTGCATTTCGACCATGGCACGGCAATGTTCCACCATGGCCTGTCGAGAACGCTCCTGGTACTCGCCGGGATTGGCGCGGCGCAACTGGACTGCATCCTCCAGCGCGAGGTCGTTGGGGACGTACATCAGGGGATCGTGGGCGCAGGTCTGATCGGTGACGATATCCGGGGTCACGCCGCGCACTACCAGCTCTGGAAAGACCGCTGCAGCGTTGCCAATCATCCCGATGCTCCTGGGAATCTGCTTTCTGACTGCCTCCTCGACCAGGGTCATGGCCTCTTCCAGGTCGTTTGCCACCACATTGAGGTAGCCATGATCCAGACGGCGCTGGGCGCGCCACGGGTCGATCTCGACGACCAGGGCCACACCCTCATTCATGGTGACCGCCAGAGGCTGCGCACCACCCATCTCGCCCAGGCCCGCGGTCAACACAAACTTGCCCCTGAGGCTTGCGCTCGGGCCAAAGTGCTGTCGTGCAGCCGCTGCCAGCGTCTCGTACGTGCCCTGAAGAATGCCCTGGGTGCCGATATAGATCCAGCTGCCGGCCGTCATCTGGCCGTACATGATCAGCCCCTCGGCCTCCCAGCGATCAAAGTTGTCCTGCGTGGCCCAGGCAGGCACGATGTTGGTGTTGGCGATGATGACCCGCGGCGCATCCTCGTAGGTCTGAAAAACGCCCACCGGCTTGCCGCTCTGCACCAACAGCGTCTCATCAGGTTCCAGGTTGCGCAGGCTCTCCAGGATCGCGTCAAAGCACTCCCAGTTTCGGGCCGCCCGCCCCCTGCCGCCGTACACGATCAGGTTTGCCGGATCCCCTGCCACCTCGGGGTCCAGGTTATGCTGGATCATGCGATACGGCGCCTCGATGAGCCAGTTCTTGCAGGCAAGCCGGGCGCCACGCGGGGGGTGGATCACCCGCCCATCATTCGTCGGCTCTGTCGTCCTCATCGTCGGCCTCCTTGCTCACACGTCGAAATACAAAGCCATCTCGTAGGGGTGGGGACGGTCGCGCACCTCCAGGTACTCCCGGGTCATCTTGTAATCAATCCAGTCCTGGATGAACTCCTCGTCCATCACGTCCCCCGCGAGGAGAAAGTCATGGTCGGCAGCCAGTGCATCCAGCGCCTCTCCCAAGGAAGTGGGCAGCGCCTTGACCTTCATGCGCTCTTGCAGGGGCCAGGAGAAGACGTTGGTATCAAACGGCCCAAACCCCGCTTCTGATGGGTCGATCTCGTTCAAGACCCCATCCAGTCCGGCCATGAGTTGCGCAGCCAGCGCCAAGTACACATTGCAGGTGGCATCTGGTGGACGGAACTCGATCCGCTGTTGGGTAGGGGAGACTGAATACATGGGAATGCGCACCGCCGCGCTGCGATTGCCCCTGGAGAAGAAGAGGTTGACCGGCGCTTCATAGCCAGGCACCAGCCTGCGGAACGAGTTGGTGCTGGGATTTGTGAAGGCCAGCAGAGCGGGTCCGTGGCTCAGCAGACCGCCGATGTAGTGCAGGGCCATCCGGCTCAAGCCAGCGTATCCTTCAGGATCGTAAAAGAGGGATAGATCACCCCTCATCAGCATCTGGTGGAAATGCATCCCGTTGCCCGCCTCGCCAAAGAGAGGCTTGGGCATAAAGGTCGCCGTTTGATTGTGGGCTGCCGCTGTCATCTTTGCCACATACTTGACCTTCATGGTGGCGTCAGCGCTTTCCAGCAAGCCCATGAGCGGCGTTTCGATCTCTACCTGGCCCGGTCCCCCCACCTCGTGATGATGATACTTGATCGGCACGCCCATCGCTTCCAAATGCAGGCACATCTCGCTGCGCAGATTGTGCAGAGAATCTCTGGGCGGGTGTGCGTGGTAGCCCCCGTGAAGCGGGATGTAGTGTCCCAGACCGCCGGCGCTGCTATTCCACGCCGCTTCCCCCGATTCCAGACGATAGCCCACCCGCTGCACCTCATTCTCAAAGGTTACCGAGTCAAACACATAGAACTCAAACTCTGGTCCCCAGCAACTCGCGGAGGCAATATCCTTCTCGACAAGATACTCTTCAGCACGGCGGGCGATGTTTCGTGGATCCCGAGGAAAGTCCAGACGGGTATCAGCCTCCTTGGCTGAGCACACAAAGCTCAAAGTCGGCGCATCCCAGAAAGGATCCGTGAACCCTGTGGATAGATCGGGTACGACGACCATGTCACCGGCCTTGACCGGCTTTAGCCCCACGCTCGAGGCGTCAAAGCCAACCCCTTTCTCCAGCCGGGACGGAGTGAACTGGCTCGCTGGCAGCGTGACATGGTGCCAACGTCCCCACAGATCTGTGTACTTTAGGTCCACCATCTTGATGCCCTCGTCGATGATGAACTGCTTCGCCTCGTCAAAAGTGTCAAACATTCGGTTCGCCCCCCTTGGCATAGATCCCTCAGCACGGTACTCCCACCCCAGTGGTCTGTGTCTTGCGCGCCCTAGCTACCAGCCTTTCGGCGGACGCGCGCCGACATAGTATACCGAATCGGGGACGAATGCCCAAAACCAACACCGCCTACAGACCTTTGCCCATCGCCAGCACTGGGCCACTGTGCCAGCGTCCCGGGGACGGCCAGCATACAAGATCCCCCGTCAGCGCTCGCTTGCCAGTTCAGAGAGGGTACAGTATAATAGGCGGCGTTCCGAGCCTATTGGATACGGACGACCAACCGTGCCTCCTTCCACAACTCTTCCAGTTTGTAGTAGGAGCGGAGTTCAGGATCAAAGATGTGGACAACTACGGCTCCATAATCGAGCAGCACCCAGCCCGAGTTGGCGTCTCCTTCTACATGCAATCGCCGCCCACCGGCTGCTTTGACTCGTTTGTCCACTTCTTCGAGGATCGCCCCGAACTGGGGCTTGCTCTCTGCGTTGCACAGGATGAAATAGTCCGCCAGCAGAGAGACCCCGTCCATATCCAGCATGACAGTGTCCGAACCCAGTCGTTCGGCGATGGCATCTACAACAATGTGAGCGAGTTCGATTGGTTCCAGGATTCAACCTCCGTTAGCTTGGATTTTCATTGGGCGTGTCGCACGTCTCCGAAGGGCTCTCGCCCTGCAGAATCCGGGTCAATTGCTCGTCCATTTGCTGCCAGTGCGTGCCGCGCCAGTAGACTCGCCGGCACTCTGGGCAGGCTTTGAACGATTCCTGGGTCCGGGCCACATAGGCCGGAACCCGTTCGCGAGCCGTCTCGCGATCCAATTCCGCCAACTGCTCGTTACAGACCGGGCAGCGGGAGAAAGAGCGGTCGGGCTCCAGGCGCAGCTCCGCAAGCACCTGGCCGACCTGGTTCTCGAGACACTCGCTGGTCAGGAACACCGACTGGAGGCCGGGCCGCTGCGCCAACTCCCGGTCTCGCGTAAGGAGCACCCGGCCCTCTGCGCGGGCAAGGCGCACCAACTGATGGTCGTCCATATCGGGATCGTAGAAGGTATCGTATCCGAGGATACGCAACCACTTGGCCAAAGTGCCAACCATAGCATCAGCGAGAAATCTCATGAATGATCAGTTCTTGACTCTCAATGCACTGCTCGCAATCCTTGCGTTGCTGTTGCCCGCTGGCACGATCTTGCTCGCGGGCGGTGCGCTGGCGGGCCGGCGTCCGGCCAGATCCGCCGCAGCCGGGCTCGGTGCCCTGGCCCTTGCCGCCATCAGTTTCTGGGCCTATGGTTTCGCCTTCCAGCTCGGCGGCATTGGCCTCACATCGGACCTGCCCGGCCTGGAAGGCCTGGTCTGGGAATGGGCCTCTCCCCTCAACCTCGACTGGGGCGCGATGGGACTCCGCGGCTTTCTGCTATTGGATGAAGCCTCCACTCCTGCCGCCCTATCCCTGTACCTGGCCTACCTCCCGCCACTAGCTGTCGCGACCATCCTGCCTCTGCTCTCGCTCCGCGAGCGAATGCCGGGGTGGATGGCCGCCCTTGCCGGATTGCTGGTCGCCGGGTTGGTCTATCCGGTGGCAGCCAACTGGTTCACCGGTGGCGGCTGGCTGATGCACATCGGGCGCACGTTGGGCTTGGGCCACGGTTACGTCGATCTCACCGGCCTCAGCTCGGCGGCTATCGTCGGCGGGCTGTCTGCCCTGCTGGGCATCCTCTTCTTCGGGCGCCGGCTCCCGCCACTCCCCGAAGGCGAGCTGCCCGCCCTCCCACCTGCCCACTTGCCGGTCCTGGCGATGTTGGGCGCAGTGCTGTTCGTCGTCGGTGGCGCGAGCCTTGCTGGAGCCAACCCCATTCTAACGCAGGCGGGCCTGTATACACCCCTCGCTGGCGTGAACATCGCGCTCGCTGCAGCCGGCGGGGCCATCCTGCCCTGTCTATATACCTGGTTCACCACCGGCAGCGCCGACTCGTTGATGGCAGCTCGCGGCGGCGCCGCTGGCGTGCTCAGCGTGGCGGCAGCAAGTGCCTTGGTCCCACCGTGGGCTGCTCTCCTCCTCGGATTGGCAGCGGGCTTGCTCGTGCCCCTCGTCACCTTTCTGGTGCGGTACATCCTGCGCATCGAGGATCCCACCAGCGCGATACCGGTGGGGCTGGTAGGCGGGATCATCGGCGTGCTGGCCGCAGGCCTCTTTGCCGATGGCCTCGCTGGTCAGGGCTGGAACGATATTGGAGCCGAGATCTACCTGGGCGTAGCAGGCCAGGGAATCACCGGCTTTGTCCCTGCCAGCGGGTTCGCGCCCGACTGGCCCGGCCAGATCAGCGCCCAGCTGATTGGCCTCGCCGCCATCGCAGGGCTGACAGTAGCCCTGGTCGGTTCTCTCTTTCTCATTTTGAAAGTGCTGCTCCTGCTCTGGCGCGCCGTTCCTGCACCGGATCAGGATATAGAGGACACCGAACCTGAAGCCTGAACGCCCAGTCCGGGTGTCCTACGTTAACCCGTGCCCCGTTGCATGCGCCATGTCAAGATCGACTGGCGGCAACTCGCCCTCGCTCCTGAGCGTGTCAAAGATCCAACCCACGCTTTGCTGGGTGTGAACGCGCCAGATAGCCTGGGCGAGGATGCGCGCCGAAGTGATGATCTCCACATTCTGCCCTGCTCCCTCTGCGGCCGTAGCCGTCGTATCAGAGAGCAGGAGTGTCTTGAGCTCAGAAGCCTGCAGCGCCTCTGCTGCCCCTGGCGTGAAATCGGCGTGTACGGCGGCAGCATGCACTTCCGATGCCCCCCTCTGCAGCAGACGCTGCACCACTTGCAGCAACGTCCCCCCTGATTGGATCATGTCATCATAGATGATCGCCGGGCGCCCGGCCACATCGCCCACCATGTCGATGACTGCAGGCTCTCCATGGGGCGTGCGCCGCTTGAAAGCGATAGCCATCTCATCTCGCGCAAGGACCTGGTCAAGGCCGGCCTTCAGATGGTCGCGAAACTCTGTAGCGCGCGCCACCCCACCAGCGTCGGGCGAGACGACGACTGCATCTTCCCGGTCCAACCTCTCTCGAAAGTAGGAGCCCATCAGGCAGGCCATGCGCATATGATCGACGGGGATGTCAAAGAACCCTTCGATGGCGGGCGTGTGGAGGTCTACGGTGAGCAAGCGCTCGGCCCCGGCAGTCACGATCAGGTTGGCCACCAGCTTGGCAGTGATCGGCTCATGCCCTCGCTTCTTTTTCTCCTGCTTGGCGTAGGCCATATAGGGAACGACCGCCGTGATCCTTCCAGCCGAAGCGCGCCGGGCCGCATCTATCATCACCAGCAGCTCCATCAAGTTGTCGTTGATCGACTGGTATCTGCAGACGCAGTCCCCTTCACCCC
>JBFFCR010000266.1:0-5789 GCA_041559855.1 Anaerolineae bacterium
CTCGAAGGAGCGCAGCGACTGAGAGGTCTCTGAATCGGTCCAATTGGCACAGAACCAAGATGTTTCGCTTCGCTCAACATGACAGAGACTGCCTTTTGTGACAGCCCCGAGCCTGAATGTCCTGCCACAATGAGCAGCGTCCTGCGCAATGTGCCACTCTTCTCTCGTATGTGAAATCCGCTTGCCCCGGTCCAGCTTTTCGAGTATAATGCGGGCAGCCGGTCGCTGGAAACAGTACCCGCAGTGACTCGTTCTGGTACGACGCGAGGAGACAATGCCGACGATCCTTCAAACCTTTCGCCATCTGCGGCGCTATGATCAGGTCGGGCGCATTCTGACGCGCTACGGCTTTGGGCAGATCCTGACTCAACTGGGCATCGGCCGCGCGATTACCCCCGGCCTGGAGCGACTGCGACCACGCTCGTCCGAGATCCTGCGCGCCACCCCCGCCGAACGGATGCGCATGGCCGTGGAGGAACTGGGACCGACCTTTATCAAGCTGGGACAGATCCTCAGCACCCGGGGAGATCTCCTCCCTGTCGAGTTCATCCACGAGCTCGAAAAGCTGCAAGACACCGTACCCCCCACCGACTTTGCCCTCATACAGGCCGAGGTCGAAAGGGAGCTACAAGAGCCGAGCGACCAGGCCTTTGCCGCCTTTGACCCTGTGCCGGTTGCTTCGGCCTCGCTGGGGCAGGTTCATTTTGCCACACTGCCCAGCGGCGAGGAGGTGGCGGTCAAGGTGTTCCGGCCCGGCATCAACAAGGTGATCAAAACCGATCTCGACATCCTGCTCGAACTGGCGGCCCTGGCTGAAAGGCGCACCGAGTGGGGCGCGTACTATGGCGTCCTCTCCCTGGCACAGGAGTTCGCCGACACGCTGCGCGCCGAGCAGAACTATGAGCAGGAAGGCCACAACATGGACCGCTACCGGCAGATGTTCGCCGGCCAGTCGCACGTCCGCGTGCCGCAGGTCCACTGGGACTATACAACCAGGCACGTCCTCACCATGGAGCGGATCCAGGGCATCAAGATCACCGACGTGGAGTCGCTGGACGCCGCAGGTCTCGACCGGGAAGTGATAGCCAGCAACAACATAGCCATCCTGCTACACGCTGTCCTGAAGGAAGGCTTTTTCCACGCCGATCCCCATGCGGGGAACTTTATGGTGCTGCCGGGCGAGGTGATCGCCATGATGGACTTTGGCATCATGGGGCACCTGGATCATGTGCAGCGCCTGGGATTGGTCGAGTTCTTTGTTGCCCTCTTTGGCGGGGATACGGAACGGACGGTGGATGCCATGGCGGCTTTGGATATCGCAGCCAAGGCCACCGACAAGCGCCATCTCGTCCGCGACATGGAGCGCCTGCGCCTGCGCTATTATGGCCTCGATCTGGCCAAGATCCGGGCCCGGTCGTTCATCGAGGACCTGATGGGTGTTGCCCTCTCCTATCGCCTCAAGATGCCCAGCGATCTGGTGCTCGTCTTCAAGACCATTGCCATGCTGGAGGGCATCAGCTTGCAGCTTGACCCCGACATGAACGTGTTCCAGGAGGTAGAGCCATACGTGCGCGACGCGATCCTCGAACTACAATCCCCGATCGTCCGTCTCAAAGAGATTGCCGATCGGATGCGCGACGCGAGCGAGGCGATGATGCTGCTACCCAAGCAGCTCCAGAGAATACTGGAACAGATCGAGTCTGGGGAGAGCAACTTTGGCATGACCATGAGGGGACTGGACGAGCCCACTCGCCGCATCACCGGAGCCGCGAACCGGTTGGTCCTGGCTCTCCTGTCAGTGGCTTTTGTCGTCGGCCCCGCACTGATCATCCCCCGGCTCAACGAGATCCTCCCTGAATGGCGGACGGGCGCAACTGCGCTCATCATAGCAGGTTTCGCCATGTCCATGTTCTTGACCCTCGTGCTCGTCCTTTCGATCTGGCGCTCCGGGCGTTGAGAGATGCGGCGCCTCGTAGGGCAACTTGAGAGACTGTACCTCGGCGTCGATCGGCGCCTCAGAGGTTGGCCGACCCTGTTCGTCCGGACCGGGCTCGCCTTCGCTCAGGATGATGGCCCCGCCGTATCCCGCTCCATCGCCTTCTATGCCCTGTTCTCTCTCTTCCCCTTGGTGCTGGTGCTGATCTCGATCCTCAGTGCGGTTGTGCCTGTCGACAAGGCGCAGCAGGCCATCACCGAGTTCCTCCAGCGCACCCTGCCGACCGCGGCAAGTCTGACCCAGCAGGAGCTAGAGCAGGTACTTGCCCAACGCAATGCTGCCAGCGTGATCGCGCTGCTGAGCCTGCTCTGGTCCGCCTCAGGTGTCTTCACTGCGATCTACGGGGCAGTGAACAGGGCATGGGGCGATTCCAAGTCGAGCCTGTTTCTGAAAGGAAAGCTCTTTGGCCTGGCGGTCGTGCTTGCCGCCAGCCTGATCTTGTTGGGGACGTCCCTGTTGAGCACCGCGTTCAGCCTGCTGCGGCAGTGGAACGGGACGATACTCGGCTGGCAGCCATTTTCTGACCCCAGTACCGCCGCTCTGTGGACCAAGCTCTCAGCAGGCCTGTCCCCTGCGATCAGCATGCTCGCCTTCATCACCCTCTACCGGCTCATCCCGCTCAACAGGGTTGTCTGGCGCGACGTCTGGCTGGGTGGACTGCTGGCTGGACTGATCTGGGACTTGGCAAGACGGCTCTACGCCTGGTATCTGGCAAACGTTGCCACCTACAGCCTGGTGTACGGCTCGGTCGGCGCAATCATCGGATTCCTCCTGTGGGCCTATCTGGGCGCGATGATCCTGCTCATCGGGGCCGAGTTCACGGCACAGCATACGGCGTGGCGCAGGGCCGGACGCCCGATCGAATCGCGGTCTATCAGCCAATGGGTGAATTCATGGACAAAGTGAAAGACCGGGCAGGGACCGCTCCCCCCTTCACCCGTCGAAGCAGAGTGGAGTTGTATCGGTGGCAGAGCCCCCAAGTAGGGTGAACGCATTTGACCTCAGGAGGCAACCCATGCCAGCTTTCCGGCCAGAGCGAGCACCCAGAGGCGCCCCCCGAGCAAGTCGAGGGGCGTGGTCGAAGGGCGCTCGCGAAGGCTCCTTCGACGGGCTCAGGATGCCTTCGCTCCCTATCCAAAGCCAAATGCGATTGCCCTAGCCCCTAAGCATACTCGTCCTGGTTGTCACCTTTCTGCTCATGCTCATCGGCCTGATCGGAACCATGCTGCCGGTCATCCCCGGTACGATCCCGATCTTTGCCGGCGCGCTCCTCTATGCCCTGGTCGACCAGTTGCAGGCCATCGGCTGGCCGACCCTGGTTGCGCTGGGCGTTCTGACCGCAGTGGCTACGACCGCTGATATCTGGGGCAGCAGCATCGGAGCCAGGATCGGAGGCGCCAGTGTGCGGAGCGCGATCACCGGATTCCTGGCAAGGCTTGCAGGATTCGTGATCTTTAACCTCGTCGGCGCCATGATCGGCGCAGTACTGGGTGTGCTACTGACCGAGATCGTGCGCATCGGTGACTGGGGACAGGCCCTTAAGGCTGGGAGTGGCTGGCTTGTCGGTCGGGTGCTGTCTACGGTTGTCCAGCTCGGGGTCGGCCTGATCATGCTGGCCATCTTTATCTGGCAGGTGGTGCAAGGGGCGTAATCCGCAGCCTGCTAGTCCCCATCCTGCCGCGGTCGCGCCAGATACAGATCCTCGGGGACGCTCTTGTGTCTGATGCCCGTGGGGGGCATCTGCTCAAAGACCCATCCCTCCAGTTTCGCATCGAGCGATCGGACCATGGCTGGCGAGACGATAATCTCGCCGTGCTGGGCCAGCTCGACAAGCCGGTGGGCAGTGTTGACAGCCTCGCCCACCATGCCAAAGCTCATGTGGCTTGGTGCGCCGATGCTTCCCATGACTACGTGCCCGCGATCGATGCCTATGCCCAGGCCAATCCCCACCCGCTGCCGCTTTTCCCACTCGCGGTAAAGCTGGGAGAAGGCCCTCTGCATCTCGCTGGCAGCCTCCATCGCCCGTTCGGCGGCGTCTTCCTGGGCGAATGGCGCCCCAAAGCCGACCATCAACTCATCCCCCGCCAGGTCAAAGATGGTGCCCTGATAGCGATGGATTATGCTCACCATCGCGGTAAAGAACTCGTTCAGCACCTCGATGACGGCGTGGGGGGGAAACGCCGCTGTGAACTCGGAAAACCCCCGCAGGTCGGCAAAGAGCACAACCACATCCCTGCGCTCGCGCCGCTCCAGCAACCCTGCCTCCTGGGCAAGGATGCGGTCCACCAAACTCGGACTTACATATCGCTCGAACATCTGGCGGAGCAACCGGCGCTGCTCCTGCTCGGCCCGCAGGCGCATCTCCTCCAACTCTTTCAGGAGCGTTATGTCCTGTATTACGGCTACCTGTCCCACACCTGCCACCGGCGAGACGCTGACGTAGAGCCTGCCGCCATTCTCCGGCACCACCTCAGCCGAGGCGGCCTGCCCACTAGCCGCCACCTGCTCAAAGATCCCTAGAATGGGAGGTGGAACATTGCCGGACAGTCGCTTCCCCAGGGATGACGCCGCATCCAATCCCAGGGCAGCTTCGGCTGCAGGATTGGCGAGGATGAGCTTCTCCTCCTCGTCGAGCACCAGCACGGCATCGGTGGTGCCGCCGAGTACGGCGGACAGCTTGCCGCTCTCTTCCCGCGCATGGGCCAGCAGCCTGGCGTTGGATAGCGCAATGGCCGCCTGCAAAGCAAAGGTCTCCCCCAGATTGATCTCTTCGGGGCTAAAGGGACGGGGTTCGTGCCTGCTATAGATGTTCAGCAGGCCGATGAACTGCCCGGATGCAGACAGGGACAACGATAGCTGGCTCACAATTCCCTCCGGAACGATCAGCTCGGATCGTCCAAAGGACAGGTGGCGCAGATCGGCAATCTGGAAAAAGCGTCTGCCGCCTTTCAGAAACGGCACGAGTTCGCCCATGGGGATCTGCTCGCGCCGGGCATATTCCTCGGGCAAGCCAGAGCAAGCTTCTATGATGAGGAAGCTATGCGAATCATCGAGCAGCATCAAGCTGGCGGCAGGTGCGCCGAGCAGCGAGAGTGCGTGATCAACGATGAGCCGGTTCAGGGCATCGCGGTCCATCTCGGCGCTTATCTCCGCCCCGGCACTCTGCAGATGTTCGAACTGCTGGCGCCGTCGCTGCTCCCTCTCGTAGAGGTGAGCATTCCGTACGGCTATCGCAGCCTGGGCCGCGATAGAGTTCAGGAGGGTAAGGTGCTTGTCATCAAAGAAGCCGGGCATGCCATGGGTGAGCAGAAGGAACCCAACCATCTCCCTGCCGGCCAAAACGGGCGCGGCAATGACCGAACCAACCTGGTGCGTGTCACCGGGTAGCGTAAGCCAGCGCCGGTCCTGGGAGGCATCCTGCACGATCGTGCTCTCGCGATGGTGGAGGACCCAGCCCCCCAACCCTTCCTGCAAGACGGCCGGCGTGACCGGGCCTGCCACCTCGGGCGCAAGTCCTTGACGGCTGATGAACTGTCGGGTGATCCGCCGGTCTTGCTCAAAGATGATGATGCTGCACATGCTGGCTCCGAGCGCTTCACGGGTGTGGGTGACAATCCCACTGAGAACTCTGTCCAGTGCCAGCTGGCTATTGATTTCCTGGCTGATGCTGTGCAGCAACGCCAGCCGGTTGCGCTCCGTCTGTAGAGCATCCCGGGCGAACTTGAGCCGGAGCAGCGAACGCACCCGGGCCAGAAGCTCCTCCCGGTTGAACGGCCTGGATAGAAAATCATCA